>JAGSGK010000025.1 GCA_023955215.1 Paracoccaceae bacterium | reverse complement strand
GCGTTTCAGCCACATGGTGTAAACCACGGCGTAAAAGAAGATTGTGAAAGCCAACAGGCCAGCAGCTAGCAAGTTAGCAGATAGCGCCAGCATCATCACTGCCATGCCAGAAAGCGCCGCACCTAGGTACAATGCTTCGCCAGCTTGAACTTTGCCTGCAGGAATAGGCCGTGTGACCGTCCGCTTCATGATCATATCGATGTCTGCATCCCACCACATGTTCAGTGCTCCAGATGCGCCAGCACCGATTGCGATGAACAGGATGGATGCGAAACCCACGACAGGGTGAACAGAAACAGGTGCTGCCAACATGCCCACAAAGGCGGTGAAGATCACAAGTGACATGACCCGTGGCTTCAGCAGGGCAAAGTAATCACCCAAGGAGGCCTCGGTCTCTTTACTTGGGGCGGTATAGCTGGCGTCTGACATGCTGCTCGCTCGCAATTGGGGTGATGGGAAAACTGTGCTGAGGAAGGCGGGAACCGGTCCCGCCCTACCCTAATTTAGTTAGAGGCAACGTTTACAGGCAGTGGCGTGCCCGCATACTCGTCGATCGCACCTTGCAACCAAGCCTCGTAAGCTTCTTGGCTTACAACTTTTACTGTGATCGGCATGTACGCGTGATCTTTGCCGCAAAGCTCAGAGCACTGACCAAAGTAGATGCCTTCTTTTTCTGCTTTGAACCAAAGCTGTGCCAAGCGACCTGGCACGGCGTCTTGTTTCACGCCGAATGCAGGGATGGTCCATGCGTGGATCACGTCAGCACCGGTCACCTGAACAACGATTGTTTTATTCACAGGCACAACAACAGCAGTGTCTGTGGCCAACAACCATTCGTTCCGTGAATATCCGGCATCAGCCAGTTTGGCTTCCATGTGCTCATCAAGAACAAACGCTGTTACGTTTTCGTCTTCGGCACGTACAGATGTATCAAGCGTCGCGTCAGAACCGATAAGGTAGCTGTCGAAACCAAAGTCGTGGTCCACATATTCATGTGTCCAGTACCATTGGTTGCCAATCGCTTTGATTGTCACGTCTGCTGTAGGGATCTCTTGTTGCTTGAACAAGATCGGCAATGAATATGCGCCGATAAAGACAAGAACAACGATTGGAACAACAGTCCACAACACCTCAACAGTGGTATGGTGCGTAAAGCTTGCTGCTTCTGGGTTACGTTTCTTGCTGAAACGGTAAATGCACCAAAGCATCAAAGCTGTAACAAATACTGTGATGATCGTGATCACGATCAAAAGCAGGTTGTCCAACGCGTGAATATCACGGGCCAGTTCGGTGGCTGCTGGCTGAAAGCCCATCTTGCCATCAATCGGAGCACCGATGATTTCAAGGTTTTCTTGGGCTAGCGCAGGGGCCGCCGCGAACGCAGCCAAAAGGCCGGTGGTGGAGAATAGGTTTTTCATGTGTCGTCCTGATCCAGTCATCACTGTTGGTTCGCATGGAAGGTAATAGTGCGAAACACGTCCGCCTCCCGTTGTATTATCCGTGCTTACAATCATATTCTGACTACAAGATAAAGATGTTCAGGCGCGGCAAACGGACGCTTTTTCACCAAATTCAGGATGAATGCTGAAAAAGCACCAATAAAATACAGGAACGAACAGATGTCAGACACCCATTTTTCGCCATTTGAGACCAATTTGGACCGCGAAGCCGCCCTCAAAACCCTACGCGAAGCGACGGCGGGGGCTGATGACGGCGAGTTATTCCTTGAACGCCGCCGTTCAGAGGCGATGGTTTTCGACGATGGCCGCCTCAAAACAGCCAGCTATGACGCCTCTGAGGGATTCGGACTACGTGCGGTTCGCGGCGAAGTCGTTGGCTATGCTCATTCAACCGAAATTTCCGAAAGCGCACTGAAGCGCGCAACTCAAACAGCGCGATTGGCTGTCGCAGACGGTGGCGGAACCTGGTCGGACGCCCCGCAAGCCACTAATATTAAGTTATATACTGACGAAGATCCGATTGCTGGTGCGTCTTTCCCAGTTAAATTGGACACACTACGGGCGATGGATGATTTCGCGCGGTCCTTAGATAAACGTGTGGTTCAGGTCACAGCGAGCATCGCCGCATCAATCCAAGAAATCGAAATTTTGCGCCCTGAAGGCGGGTCAGTCCGCGACATCCGTCCAATGACCCGCGTAAACGTCTCAATTATCGTCGAAAAAGATGGCCGTCGCGAATCAGGAAGTGCTGGAGGCGGTGGGCGTGTTGGTCTTGATGGCATGTTGGCCCCCAAAGATTGGCAGGACAAAACCCGCGAGGCCCTGCGCGTCGCATTGGTGAACCTTGACGCCGTTCCTGCACCTGCCGGCGTTATGGACGTTGTTCTGGGCCCAGGTTGGCCAGGTATTTTATTGCACGAAGCGATTGGCCACGGCCTCGAGGGAGATTTCAACCGCAAAGGCTCAAGCGCATTTGCAGGGCTATTGGGTGAACGCATTGCTGCCAAAGGGGTCACTGTATTGGACGACGGTACAATCCCTGATCGCCGTGGTTCTATCACTGTCGATGACGAGGGCACGCCCTCTGCCAAAAATGTGTTGATCGATGACGGTGTTTTGGTGGGCTACATGCAGGACCGTCAAAACGCGCGCCTTATGGGCGTTGCACCAACCGGCAATGGCCGGCGCGAAAGCTATGCCCACGCCCCAATGCCAAGGATGACCAACACTTATATGTTGGGCGGTGATGTGGCCCCCGGTGACATTGTGAACGATTTGAAAGACGGTATTTACGCTGTTGGCTTTGGTGGCGGCCAAGTGGACATCACAAACGGCAAATTCGTGTTCAGTTGTACCGAGGCATATCAGGTAAAAAACGGTGTGGTAGGCGCGCCCGTTAATGGTGCGACGTTGATCGGTGACGGCGCGACGGCGCTAAAGCAGATTCGGGCCATAGGTAACGACATGGCGCTGGACCCCGGAATGGGAAATTGCGGCAAAGCAGGGCAATGGGTTCCAGTTGGCGTTGGGCAACCAACTTTGATGATTGGTGGACTGACAATTGGGGGAAGTGCCACATAACAACTGCTGATTAGCGATGCATTTAGCGCAAATGGAACCTTCTCAAATTTTTCGGGAACCAAAGGTCAAATAGAGTCGATTCCATTCACCCGTCATTAACCAGCATCTCGCTATAACGAATCCAGCAACAGACGGAGCATAGGATGACTGAACAGGGATCGAATCCTTCTTCCACTCCCACCCACCTCGGAAGATGATCGGTTTTATCGCCTTCGTCTGTTGCGATCACGCCGGGTCGGCATTTCAACGTATAAACGTTTGCTGATTGAACACGGCACCGCGCAGAACGCGCTGGCCGCGCTACCAGAGGTAGCGCGTGCCGCCGGTGTTCAGAGCTATGCAGTTTGTCCTGAAGGCGTTATCCATGCAGAGCTGAAAAATGGACGCGTGGCGGGTGCAACCCTCATCGATGACGCAAGCCCACTGTATCCACCTCAATTGCGCGACCTTACAGATGCGCCACCCTTTTTATGGGTTATAGGCGATCCGTCACTCTTAAAAAGACCTGCAATATCAATGGTTGGTGCGCGCAACGCATCCTCACTTGGGACCCGAATGGCAAAATCGCTGGCGGCGGAACTGGGCCAAGCAGGGTATGTAATAGTATCGGGCCTTGCACGCGGTGTTGATGCGGCGGCACACTTTGCAGCATTAGACACCGGTACCATCGCAGTTCAGGCCGGCGGCGTTGATATAATGTATCCAGCCGAAAACACCGAATTGGCAGCTAACATTGCCGCCAAAGGGCTGCGCGTCAGTGAAATGCCGATGGGATTGCAGCCAATGGCCCGCCATTTCCCCAAACGAAACCGGATCATATCCGGATTATCCCAAGCCACCGTGATAGTTGAAGCCGCAACAAAATCGGACAGCCTAATAACCGCCCGCGATGCGCTGGATCAAGGACGCGATGTTTTAGCTGTTCCCGGACATCCATTTGATGCGCGTGCGGCGGGTGGCAACATGCTTATCCGTGACGGCGCGACCTTGATACGCAATGCCGCCGACATTATCGAAGCGCTTGCCCCCATTGCCCCCCAACAACCAGCCTTACCGCTTCAAGAACCAAAACCTACGAAACACAATTTGCAGGAAGCCTCAAAACTGCACATGCAGATTTTGTCACGCCTTGGGCCCTCCCCAATTGCGGAAGATCAACTCATTCGCGACCTTAAGACAACGCCCGCGCAGGTGACCCCAATCTTGCTTGATTTAGAGTTGGATGGGCAGATTTCACGCCACGCTGGAGGGCTGTTGGCGCGTGTCATTTGACGCGTTGGCGAACTCAAATATTCAACACCCGTTGACAATCAGCTCTTGCGCAACACATCTTGCACAGCCATAGACGCCCAAAATTACCATATAAGGTGCCCCTATTTATGCCCGTAGTTGTTGTCGAATCCCCAGCAAAAGCGAAAACGATCAACAAGTATTTAGGCGATAATTATACTGTTCTGGCCTCATACGGACATGTTCGCGACCTTCCCCCAAAGAACGGTTCTGTTGATACAGAAAACGGATTCGAGATGCTGTGGGAAATTGGCAGCGACAGTAAAAAGCACGTCAAAGCAATCACTGATGCGTTGAAAAACGACAACGAACTGATCCTCGCGACCGACCCGGACCGCGAAGGAGAAGCGATCAGCTGGCACCTGCAAGAAGCGCTAACCAAGCGCAAAGCTATTAATAAAGACACACCCGTCAGCCGTGTTGTTTTTAATGCTATTACAAAGACGGCTGTAACAGAGGCGATGAAGAACCCGCGTCAGGTCGATATGCCATTGGTTGAGGCATACCTTGCCCGCCGCGCACTCGATTACTTGGTGGGCTTTAACCTTTCGCCCGTTTTGTGGCGCAAATTGCCAGGTGCCAAATCCGCGGGCCGAGTACAATCCGTTTGTTTGCGCATCCTGACCGAACGCGAAATGGAAATCGAAGCTTTCAACGCACGCGAATTCTGGAGCGTAAAGGCCCTTCTGGCGACCCCACGCGGTCAAGAATTTGAAGCGCGCCTGACGCATCTAGCTGGCAAAAAGCTCGAACGCTACGACTTGGAAAACGCGACCCAAGCTGAATTGGCCGAACAGGCAATCAACAGCCGTGACCTGACCATTCAATCAGTCGAGGCAAAGCCTGGCACACGTAACCCGTCCCCGCCCTTCATGACCTCGACACTTCAACAAGAAGCCAGCCGCAAGTTCGGCATGGGCGCGCGTCAAACCATGAGCACGGCACAGCGTTTGTATGAGGCCGGCCTTATTACTTACATGCGTACTGATGGCATCGATATGGCACCAGAAGCCATCGCCTTAACACGTGATGCAATTTCTGCCCGTTACGGCGCAGAATATGTCCCTGACGCGCCACGCGTTTACAAGAACAAAGCCAAGAACGCCCAAGAAGCACACGAATGTATTCGTCCAACCGAGCTGTCCAAAGCCGTTGACGACCTTAAAATCATCGACGCGGACCAACGCAAACTGTATGATCTGATTTGGAAGCGCACCCTTGCGTGCCAGATGCAGTCAGCGCGCCTTGAGCGCACCACAGTCGACATCGGCAGCGAAGATCAGCAAGTGACTTTGCGTGCGACAGGCCAAGTTGTCTTGTTTGACGGCTTCTTGAAAATTTACGAAGAAGGCCGCGATGACGTTGTTGTAGATGACGACGACAAGCGCCTGCCACAGGTTGCCCAAGGGGAAGCATCAGACAAACGTCTGGTTAAACCCGAACAACACTTCACCCAACCACCACCCCGTTATACCGAGGCCACATTGGTTAAACGTATGGAAGAGTTGGGCATTGGCCGTCCGTCTACATACGCCTCAGTCGTAACAACGATTCAAGACCGCGATTATGTACGCAAAGAAAAGAACCGCTTGATCCCAGAAGACAAAGGCCGCTTGGTTATCGCCTTCTTGGAAAATTACTTCCGCCGTTATGTTGGGTACAACTTTACTGCCAGCCTTGAAGAAGAGCTGGATGACGTAAGCGCGGGCGAACGCGACTATAAAGATGTGCTCGCAACCTTCTGGCGCGATTTCTCTGCTTCTATCGCAGAAACCTCAGAACTGCGGATCACTGAAGTTCTTGAGAAAATCAACGACGTATTAGCACCTCACTTGTTCCCAATGACGGAAGAAGGTGGCGACCCGCGTCTTTGCCCAAACTGTAATGTTGGTCGCCTCAGCATGCGCACAGCCCGTTCTGGCGGTGCATTCATTGGTTGTTCAAGCTATCCAGAGTGTAAATACACCCGCGCCTTCGGCCCTCCCGGTATCGAAGATCCGAATGGCATCCCGCCAGAGGGCAAGTATTTGGGTGATGATGCTGGTGACAAGATTTCTGCGTTCAAGGGCCGTTTTGGTCCCTACGTGCAGCGCGGCGAAGTCACCGAAGAAAACAAAAAACCACCACGCCAATCGATTCCAAAAGAATGGGTGCCAACAGAAGTTGACTTGGAACAAGCGTTGCGCTTGTTGTCGTTGCCTCGTGAAATCGGACCACACCCCGAAGATGGCATCATGGTTTGGGCCAATATCGGTCGCTATGGTCCATACCTTAAGCATGCTGAAAGCACTTCGCATCGTGGCGGCACCAATGCCAACCTTGAAGACATCGAATCCGTCTTTAGCGTTGGTATGAATCATGCCGTTCAGTTGTTGGCTGAAAAAATCGCCAGCCGTGGCGGACGCGGCGTCGCCGCTGCACCGCTGCGCGAATTGGGCGAACACCCTGATATGGGCGGACCGATCAACATCATGAAGGGCAAGTATGGACCCTATGTGAAATGGGAGAAGGTCAACGCGACCATCCCTTCTGAGATTGAACCCGAAGACCTAAGCATTGATCAGGCCGTTCAATTGATCGAAGAAAAATTGGCCAAATCGCCAGCTAAACGTAAGGCGGCGCCAAAGAAGAAGCCTGCGGCTAAAAAGAAGGCTGCACCCAAGAAGGCCGCGGCCAAGAAACCAGCAGCAAAAAAGGCTGCCGCCAAAAAGGCACCTGCCAAGAAAGCAGCGCCAAAGAAACCAGCTGACGACGAATAGTCAGTAGACCTAAGATGGAGCGCACCACCGCTGCGCTCCATCTTATCGATACTACCTATTTAGTTCATTACATTGACTCTCCCGCAGTGCAGCCCCAGAAATTGCCCAACCAATGTTTTGGAAGGGAGTTTCCATGAAGAAAGTCTATGGATCAGCAGCAGAGGCCTTAGAGGGCGTGTTGTTTGATGGCATGTTTATCGCCTCAGGCGGTTTTGGCCTATGCGGCATACCTGAATTATTGCTGGATGCGATCAAAGAGGCAGGCACCAAGAACCTGACCTTTGCATCTAACAATGCTGGCGTTGATGATTTTGGCATCGGTATCTTGCTGCAAACCAAGCAGGTCAAAAAGATGATCTCCTCTTACGTCGGCGAGAACGCCGAGTTCATGCGCCAATATCTAAGCGGTGAACTTGAGTTGGAGTTCAATCCTCAAGGTACCCTAGCAGAACGTATGCGTGCTGGCGGATGCGGTATTCCGGGCTTTTACACCAAGACAGGTGTAGGCACTGTGATCGCTGATGGTAAAGAGCATAAAGACTTCAATGGTGAGACCTACATCATGGAAGAAGGCATTGTTGCCGATCTGGCCATCGTCAAAGCATGGAAAGCTGATGCGACTGGGAACCTTGTGTTCCGCAAAACAGCCCGCAACTTTAATCCTCCCGCAGCCATGTGTGGCAAGATCTGTATCGCGGAAGTGGAAGAGATTGTTGAAACTGGATCACTTGATCCAGATACAATCCACCTGCCCGGTATCTATGTGCACCGCATTGTCCAAGGTGATCATGAGAAACGTATCGAACAACGCACAGTACGGGAGGCCTAAGTCATGTGGGATCGCAATCAAATGGCGGAACGCGCCGCGCAAGAACTACAAGACGGCTGGTACGTAAACTTGGGCATCGGTATCCCAACTCTTGTATCCAACTACATTCCCGAAGGAATCGAAGTTACCCTTCAATCTGAGAATGGCATGTTGGGTATGGGTCCCTTCCCCATCTCTGGTGACGAAGACGCTGACCTGATCAATGCAGGCAAGCAAACAATCACTGAACTGCCCCAGACCGCCTATTTCGACAGCGCCCAGTCTTTTGGTATGATCCGTGGCGGTAAGATCGCTATGGCGATCCTTGGCGCGATGGAAGTGGCTGAAAACGGTGATCTGGCGAACTGGATGATTCCGGGCAAGCTGGTCAAAGGCATGGGCGGCGCAATGGATCTGGTTGCAGGCGTTGGCCGCGTAGTGGTTGTAATGGATCACACGAACAAGCACGGCGTCAGCAAGGTTCTCAAGGAATGCACACTACCTCTAACAGGCAAGTCCGTCGTTGACCGCATCATCACCAACCTAGGTGTTTTGGATGTCGTCGACGGTGGTCTGAAAATCGTCGAGACCGCAGATGGGGTTACAGAGGATGAGTTGCGCGCTGCGACTGAGGCTACGATAATCTAACCCAGCCAAAATTTTCATTAACAGAAACAGAAACCGCGCCTTATATATGGTGCGGTTTCTTTCGTTTCAGTACGGCCTACTTCATTGCCGCAAAAACGCAGCCATCTGAAATCAACTGTGGTGGTGTGAGGCATAAGCCGCGTGCGACTTGAAATGCGGACAAAACTTTGGGCACATAATCACGTGTCTCTGGAAAGGGTGGGACCCCACTGTATTTACGCACTGAACCCTCGCCTGCATTATAACCCGCCAAGACTAAGATAGGGTCGTTCTCAAACTCGCCCATCAGCCAATTCAAATACTTAACACCGCCTGAAATGCTTTCAGCAGGCACTGAGCGATCTGTAACACCAAAACGTTCTGCCGTGGCGGGCATCAATTGCATCAGGCCCTGCGCGCCCGCGCTGCTGATCGCAGTCGGGTTCCCAGCAGATTCCACAGTCATCACGGCCAGAACCAATGCTGGAGAGACGTTAGTCCCGATTGTCGCCTTTAGTATTTCAATTCCATAGGTCTTCGCGATACCCTGCATATCCTGTAATCGCGGACTAGGAACCTTATCCGACGCACCTGCTAGTGTTTGCATTGCGACCTCTAGCCGCCCTGGTCCCGATTTAGCTGCGTCTGGTGAAACTTTTTGCCAGAACCATTCGTAACGAGACGTTCGTGGCTTTGGCGTTTCACCAGAAGCATCAGGTTTCGATGCCTGCGGTGCTTTTGGTGGATTAAATGTAGCCGCTGGGTCGATTTGGATCTTAATCTTGTTGGAAGATGACGATTTTGGCGGCTTAACCCGCTTGACTGAGAACTCTGGAAAGGGCTCAGGCGTGTCAGCCATCGCCGTTTCCAAGGTAAACGCACTCAAAACTACGAACACCAAAATATATTTATGCATAATTAGGGCTCAACTGACCTGTTTTCTTCTTATCAATCCATTCTATCGCAGAAAAAACGTACCCAAACCACCAAATCAGCGGTGATTATGGCGGAGAAAATGGCGATATCGCCACAATTGGGCCGATACAGTAAAAACAATTGCTAAAACACACTTTTATAAGAGCCAAAAAACATTACTTTTCAGATAGATATATAAATTTCGCTAACTATTCTTAATATTAGGTGAATGTCCGCATTGCCGTCAAATTCATGCCCCAATCAAAGTGCAAAACATGTTCATACCAAGTCAGACAGGCTCAATTGAGAGAGTGAGCCGCTAACGACGACAAGGTTGAAATTGAAAACTTATTGATCCTTTGGAGGGACACACCATGATGAAATTTATTAAAAACTTCCGCAAAGACGAAGCCGGCGCAGTAACAGTTGACTGGGTTGTTTTGACAGCCGCAGTTGTTGGTCTTGCAGTTGCAGCTTACTCTTCAATCGAAACTGGTTCATCTGACCTAACAGCCAAAACAAACGACTTCTTGGCTAAACAAGATCCGAACGCTCCAACAACCTAAGTCATCAAGACTTACGTGAGCTAAGATTTAGGGCCGCGACCGCATTCGGGACGCGGCCCTTTGAACTTTTAAGCACCACGAAAATTTGGCGCAAAATGTTTAGGCCACGGGGCACAGGTAATGTTTCAACGAGTATACAATTTTTTCAAAACTGAAGACGGTGCAGTTACTGTCGATTGGGTTGTTTTGTGCGCGGGCATCGTTGCCTTGGCCGTTACAATTTTCACATCCATGCAGGATGGTACCTTAGAACTTGCTGACTCAGTGGCCTCATATATGAATTCCTGGTTCAGCTAACGAAATTCACAAAAGCCGTACTTCGCGGCCTTTTCCTTTATTGCCGCACTTAAACGAACACTTAGAAAACAATCCTTTTCCAAGAAATCGTCACAATCCGCAGGCATGAAGCAACTATCAATCACGGTCAAATTGGCCAAATCAATGAGGTGACACGATGCGTATGGTATTTGGACTGGTTCTGTTGGTGGGCGTAGCGCTTGCTGGTGGCGCTGTATATATGGCCAAAAACTATATTGGCGCATATCAAAATGAGCTGGCGCGCGAACGCGCAGCCCGCCAAGAGATTATTCCAACGGTTGACGTGTACGTTGCACAACGCTCCCTGAAATATGGTGAAGCGTTGAATTCAGACGACTATCGATTGGTCGCTTGGCCAGAAACAGCAATTCCTGAAGGCACATTCGTTGGCCAAGGCAGCCTTTATCCAGAAGGCGAAAACGATCTACGCTATGTATTGCGCGCTATGGAAAAAGACGAAGCAATTATGGCGATTAAGGTGACCGAACCAGGCGAAGAAGCTGGATTAACATCTCAATTGGAACGTGGGATGCGTGCATTCGCTATCAAAGTAGATGTTGCGAGCGGTGTTTCTGGTTTCCTACGTCCTGGTGACCGTGTCGACGTTTACTGGACTGGACGAATTCAAGGCAGAAACCGCGATGATCGCGGCGAAGTTACAAAGCTGATCGACACTGCAATCAAATTAATCGCTATCGACCAAACATCCGCTGGTGACATTGATGCCGCAACAATTGCGCGCACCATCACAGTGGCGATCCGCCCAGAACAGGTTGCCGCCTTGGCGCAAGCCCAATCATCAGGTCGTCTTTCGCTATCTTTGGTTGGTGCCGACGACGACACGATCGCAAGTGCATTCCAAATCGACCAAGACATGTTGCTGGGTATCGAAGCCGAAGAAGTGACTGCAGAGTTGGAAGAAAAGAAAGTTTGTACGATCAAGACACGCCGCGGTGCTGAGGTCGTAATAATCCCTATTCCTTGCACAAACTAGGGCTGCAGGTCCGAACAACACTCAATTTGACAGGCATCGCTGCAAAGCAGTGCCTGTCTCATTTTGACGGTGTTGCTCGTTATCCACATACCTTTAGCCTGTGAAGCCATTGATTCTTGCAAAAAAAATCAAACAGACGCATGGTAGAAAAAAATCCGGGCAATAAGACCCGAACCGAGGCGTGATCAAAAAGGCAGGTCACATGAAAATTGATAAATTCCTTCAGGCAGCTCTTCTTGGGTTGACCCTTACAGCGAGTCCGCTTGCACTTACGCTCTCTTCACCTGTTGAGGCGAACAATTTACGTGTTGTTCGGCAAGGTACTTCTCGTACGCTTGATGTGCCGATGAACCGCGCAGTGGTTGTCGAAAGCGACGTTCCGTTTGCAGAACTTAGCATTGCCAACCCGGGTATTGCAGACATTTCATCGCTGTCTGACCGCACAATTTACGTGCTTGGTAAATCACCCGGTTTAACGACACTTACGTTGCTCGATGCAGCTGGTAAGCTAATTACCAACGTCGATGTTCGCGTCGCCGCGGATATCAGTGAATTCAAAGAACGCTTACGCCAGATCTTACCTGGTGAAAAAGTTGAAGTTCGCACTGCTAACGACGGAATTGTGCTTTCAGGCATTCTTTCAAGTTCTTCGAACCTCCAGCGTGCGCTTGATTTGGCAGAACGCTATGCACCAGAGCGCGTTTCAAACCTTATGGGCGTTGGCGGCATTCAGCAGGTTATGCTGAAAGTCCGGTTCGCTGAAATGCAGCGTAGTGTTTCGAAATCGCTGTCCTCTTCCCTTTCATTGGGTGGTTCAGGCCTAGGTGGAAACCTTGGCGTTAGTGGTGGTACCGGTACAACAAACACCTCTGGAGCAGTCGCAACATCGCTAGGTGGCGCGGTTCCAAACGCAAACACCAATGCTGGTGCATTGTTATTTGGCTTCAATGTTGGCGCAACTCAAGTTGGCCTATTGCTAGAGGCGCTAGAAACAAAAGGTGTTGTACGGACTTTGGCAGAGCCAAACCTTGTTGCGCTTTCAGGCCAAGAAGCCAAATTTTTGGCGGGTGGCGAGTATCCAATTCCAGTCCGCGATGAGAACGGTGTTGGCATCTACTACAAACCGTTTGGTGTGGAACTATCCTTTATTCCACGTGTCCTCGGCAACGATCTGATCAATCTAGAGTTCAATGCAGCTGTTTCAGCAATCGACAACTCGAATGCACTGAAGCTAGAGGGCTTTGATATTGCTGCATTTACCCGCCGCGAAACATCCACCACAGTGGAATTAAGCGATGGCGAAAGCTTTGCTGTTGCGGGGCTGTTGCAAGACGACTTTACCGACAACAATTCCCAATTGCCTTGGATCGGTGACGTTCCAGTTTTGGGTGCCCTCTTCCGTTCTGCCAACTATCAGCGCAAACAAACGGAATTGGTAATCATTATTACGGCTCATTTGGTTACGCCTACACGCGGCGATGCGCTTGCAGTGCCAACCGATCGTATCAAACCACCAACCGAAAAAGATCTGTTCTTGTTCGGCCGGACAGCCTCTGGCACACGCACACCGACAAAAGGTGCTGCCGGAGAGGTTGCCAAACAAGATTTCAGCGGCTCTTATGGCTATGTTCTGGACTAATAAAATGCAGGTCACTATGCGCAAAAAAATATGCATCGCAGGTTTGTCGGTCAGCTTGACCGCTCTTGCGGCCTGTGCTCCCAGCAGTGATGCTGTGTACACTCAGTTTTACCGCGAAGCCGGTGCCTTGGCTGACACTGGTTCCTTTGGGAACTCAAACCTGAACAACCAGTTGGTTCATACTGGCGAGCGTCAGTATACCTTTGATTTAGCTAATAGATTTGCAAACGAAGTTCTGACTACTGTCAACTTTGCTTTCAATTCTGCGGCTTTGGATGCAGGTGCACGCGACACGCTAAATGAACAAGCCAAATGGATCCGTCAGTTCCCTGAAGTTCATTTTCGCGTGTATGGCCACACCGATTCAGTTGGTGGTTCTGGATACAACAAAGGCCTTGGCAAACAGCGTGCAAATGCCGTTGTCCATTATTTGACAACCCAGGGAATCAACCGTTCACGCCTCGAAGCTGTAGCTTCCTTTGGGGAAACACAGCCTTTGATCGTGACCGATGGGCGCGAGCGTCGTAACCGCCGCACCGTTACAGAGGTTACCGGTTTTGTAAAAGCACACCAAAACGTGCTGGATGGTAAATACGCTCAGATCATTTACCGTGACTATGTGAACAGCGGTGTCGTCCCGACAACGCTCACACCAAATAGAGGAAGATAGGACAATGACCTCATTTTAATGGTCATCGTCCTAATATACCCAACAATGGGACACTTTTAGCCCCAATCCTGCCCAACTTCCCTGCGATCTTCTCTTCAAGAGGACAAATATGTCTGACCGTTTTGGTCGGCATAGGCGACCGTAGATGAGAAGAGAATAATTCCGCTCATCTGCTTCGCCTTTAATGAAGGACGATTAGGCTATGAGCAGTGTAATGCCACAACCACAAACCGCGCCAATTGTAGCCTGCACTATCAGTCGTGATGTGCAGAACTTCGATTTATTGATTGAAGACATGGAAACAGTTCTTGGCGAAAGCTGGGGCGATCTAGGCTTTGGCGAGGTATTGGCCTTTCTAAGACAGCCCGAATCCGATGCGATGGAATTCTTTGCATTGGCAATGGACAAGGAAGATGAAGACAATCTTGTCTTAATGTCAGAGATCATCACCCACGCTAAAGAACGTAATATCAAAGTTATCTTGATTGCCGAGGACGTTACGCCGGCGTCATTGCATTCATTGCTGCGCAACGGGGCTGACGAGTTTGTCCCCTATCCGCTGCCAGAAGGCGAATTGGCACAAGCAATCGAACGTGTTCGCGCACCCGAAATTCCAGTTGTGACACAGCAAGCGGCACCAATCTTGCAATCAGGTTCACAGAAAAACGGTGCTGTTCTCGCAGTTCATGGATTGGCTGGCGGAACCGGTGCAACCACACTTGCCGTAAACCTAGCATGGGAGCTTGCTACTGTTGCTGGCGACACGTCTCCTTCAGTTTGCCTGCTGGATTTCGACTTACAGTTTGGTGCGGTTTCGACCTTCCTAGACTTGCCGCGTCGTGATGTAGTTTATGAAATGCTGTCTGATACAGAAAGCATGGATGAAGAGAGTTTCGCCCAGTCTTTGTTGACCTATCAAGACAAAATGGAAGTCCTGACTGCGCCTGCGGATATGCTGCCACTCGACCTTATTTCGCCAGAGGATATTGGGCGCGTAATTGCTATGGCACGCAGTCATTTCGACTATGTTGTTATCGATATGCCATCAACATTGGTGCAATGGTCAGAAACTGTCCTTCAAGAAGCGCACGTCTATTTCGCGACCTTAGAGCTAGACATGCGTTCTGCCCAAAACACACTCCGGTTCAAGCGTGCTCTTCAGTCCGAAGAGCTGCCCGTTGAGAAACTGCGCTATGCAGTGAACCGTGCCCCGAAGTTTACCGATCTTAGCGGTAAGACCCGGATCAAACGGATGTCGGAAAACTTGGATATTTCAATTGAGCTACAACTGCCCGACGGTGGCAAACCTGTTTCTCAAGGCAGCGATCATGGCCTGCCTTTGGCAATGACAGCCCCGAAGAATCCGTTGCGTAAAGAGATCGCCAAACTGGTTGCCTCGATCCACCAACTTAACGACGATCAAGCCAAAGCGGCCTAACCAATAGCGGGGCATTTACGATGTTTTCGAAATATAAAAAACCATCAGCGACAGCACCAGCTGCAGCGCAACCTTCCAAGGTTACTGAATTGGCCAAGGTCGCAACCCCAGAAGCGGCTGCAAAAGTTGCACGTAAAGCTTCACCTGCGGCGGCTGCACAAGTTGTTCCAATGGATAAAGAACGCAAGCGCAAGGACCGCATTGGCGATCTTAAGCTAGAATTGCACCGCGTATTATTGGATAGCCTGAACCTTGCCGCACTAGAAAACGCAAGTGAAACAGAGTTACGTCAAGAGATCCAAGCAATCACCAGCGAGTTCCTGGAAGAGAAAGCCATCATCCTTAACCGGGAAGATCGCCAAATCCTGAACAAAGAACTGTACGACGAAGTGACAGGGCTTGGTCCGCTTGAGACCTTGCTGCAAGACGATACTGTGAACGATATCTTGGTAAACGGCCCACAACAGATTTTTGTTGAGCGCGATGGTAAACTGCAGTTGACGGACATTAAGTTTAAAGATGAACGCCACTTGATGCGTATCATCGACAAAATTGTTTCCGCTGTTGGTCGGCGTGTCGATGAAAGCAATCCATATGTGGATGCGCGCTTGAAAGATGGTTCTCGTTTCAACGCAATGGTGCCACCCGTTGCTGTTGATGGTAGCCTTGTATCCATTCGTAAATTTAAGAAGGACAAACTGGGCATTGATGACCTAGTAAACTTTGGGGCCTTCACGGAAGAAATGGCTGCCTATCTGCAGGCTGCTGTCGCAACGCGTCTTAACGTCATCGTATCGGGTGGTACAGGTTCTGGTAAAACAACAACCCTAAACGCGCTTTCTTCATTCATCGACAACGATGAACGTATCCTAACAATCGAGGATACGGCCGAGCTTCAGCTTCAGCAAACTCACGTGGGTCGTATGGAAAGCCGTCCCCCAAACGTTGAGGGCAAAGGCGAAGTTTCACCACGCGATTGTTTGAAAAACGCACTTCGCATGCGTCCTGACCGCATTATTGTTGGGGAAACACGTGGCGAAGAAGTTATCGACATGTTGCAAGCCATGAACACCGGCCACGATGGATCAATGACCACAATTCACGCCAACTCTGCGCGAGATGGTGTTTCACGTCTTGAGAACATGATCGCGATGGCAGGTATCGAAATGCCACTTAAAGCCGTGCGTTCGCAAATCTCATCGGCTGTGAACTTGATCGTTCAGGCTTCTCGCCTTCAAGACGGTTCACGTCGCATGACATCCATTACCGAAATTACCGGGATGGAGGGCGATGTTATCTCGATGCAAGAAATCTTCCGCTATCAACGGGTTGGCTTGACGCCAGACAACAAAATTATCGGCCATTTTACTGCTACCGGTGTCCGTAGCCACTATGCCGAACGTTTCCGCATGTGGGGCTATGACCTACCTGCGGCAATTTACGAACCCGTTGCAGCCCAATAATGCCATTTAGGAGAGACTGACATGAGTGCAGAACCAATTATCTATGGCCTGATCTTTATCGGCGTGCTTGTGCTGGTCGAAGGCCTGTATCTGGTGGCATTCGGTAAATCCATCAGTATGAACAGTCGCGTCAATCGCCGACTGGAAATGTTGAACAAGGGTGGCCGCCGCGAAGAAGTACTAGACCAGCTGCGCAAAGAAATGCGCCAGCATATGAGCGCGAAAAGCATTCCACTATACTCTTTGTTAGCTGCAAAAGCGCAAAAAGCAGCCATTGCTTTCACGCCACAGCAACTTTTGATGGTTATGGGCGGTCTAAGCACGGTGGCATTTATCGGCTTAAGCGTCGGTACAGAAACTGAGACGCCAGTCAGGATTGTCATATCCATCGTCATCGGCGTTGGTGCAGTGTTTTTCTGGATTTCGTCCAAGGCCAATAAACGTATGTCCATGATCGAAGAACAACTGCCTGATGCTGTTGAGTTGATGGTACGTTCTTTGAAGGTGGGACATCCATTTGCATCCGCAGTACAGATCGTTGCCAAAGAGGTTCAAGACCCGCTTGGAACCGAGTTTGGTGTGATTGCGGACGAAGCGGCTTATGGACGGGATGTTGGTGAGGCTTTGAAAGACATGGCCGAACGACTGGACATGCAAGACATGCGATTTTTGGCTGTGGCCGTAACGATTCAGCAGCAAGCTGGTGGTAACTTGGCTGAAATTTTGGCTGGCCTTGCACAAGTTATTCGTGCCCGCTTCCGCCTATTTCGTCGCGTCAAAGCTATTACAGCTGAGGCGAAATGGTCAGGTAAATTCCTATCCGCCTTCCCACTTGTCGCACTGGTTGTGATCAATCTTGGCGATCCGCACTACTATGATGAAGTCCGTGAATCCGAAGTCTTCATTCCTGCCTGTATAGCTGTGGGCATGTTCTTGGGTGTCAACCTTTTCGTCATGCGCATGCTGACCAATATCAAAGTCTAAGGAAACAGAATATGGAAATCCTCAGCACGATCAATTTGGCAATACAGGACCTGTTAGGTCCGATTGGACCAATCATCCTTGCTGGTGCATTGGGCCTAATCATGGTCGCCTTGACTGTTGTCATGATGTTGCGTCAATGGAAAAGCTGAAGCGGGCGGCGTCAGGTAAAACTGACGACAACCAGCACCGAGAGAAGTTGCGCCAAGGTGGACATAACCAACAGCTGGACAAATTCGCCAGTTTCTTGGAACCACAAGATACCGCCGAACTTGGCAAACGCCAGCTTCAGCTGCGTCAAGCGGGGTATCAATCCAAAGATGCGGTCCATTATTTCCACTTTGCCCAGTTGGTATTGGGGATTCTGGGCCTAATCGGTGGTGTGCTATACTTTAGCTTGGTTCTGTCGGCTGACGGCGCTGAGGTCACGACCCAAAAAATGATCATGTATACAGTTGGACCTGGCGGCATTGGTTACTACATCCCCCAATACTGGATCACCCGCCGCGTCGAAGCGCGCAAAGAAGAAATCACTTCGGGCTTTCCTGACAGTCTGGATATGATGTTGGTTTGTGTCGAAGCGGGACAATCATTGGACCAGTCCATTGTTCGTGTCGCGAGAGAGCTACATGCCTCTTACCCTGCCCTCGCGGAAGAATTCGACGTTGTCGCCTACGAAATGAAGGCTGGTAAAGATAAAGAAACGGTTCTCAATGACATGGGCGAACGGTGCGGCGTTCAAGACGTGTCGTCATTTGTGACCGTTTTGGTACAATCAACGGCATTTGGTACATCAATTGCGGATGCTTTACGGGTTTATGCAGGCGAGATGCGTGACAAACGCGTAATGCGGGCGGAAGAGGCCGCAAACAAGTTGCCAACAAAGATGACCCTTGCCACAATGATGTTAACAGTGCCGCCCCTATTGATCATTCTTGTTGGTCCATCGGTCCACGGCATTACAAAGTTGAATAATATGGGTGGCCAATAGCCATGAAAACCAACCGCTGGCGGGCGATGCTCGCAGCAACCTTAACCATCGGACTTGCCGCCTGTTCTTCAGGCGGCATTTCTGCGTCCAAAGACGGGGTTTTTGCTCCAGGAGTTGATCAGCGCAAAGAGGCTGTTGACGGCGTCGATGTTGGTCATCGCTTGCTTGAGGCCGGCGAGTTCGAATTGGCGCTACGTTCATTCTCTAGAGCCGCCCTTGCCAACGGTGGGGTCAACGCAGAAATCCTTGCAGGTTTTGGCACGGCTAATCTTGGACTAGGTCGTTTGGGCGAAGCGGAAAGATTGCTCAGGCGGGCTTCCCTGCGCGATGACGCATATGCAGAGATCTGGAATAACCTTGGTGTCGTCCTGATGGAGCAAGGCGAAACCGTCGAAGCCGTTCAGGTTTTTCGCAAGGCATTTGCCCTTAACAACGGTGAAAGCACACAAATTCGCGACAACTTGCTCTTAGCACTCGCAAAAACGGAAAATCCTGCGTATACTGATCCTCAAAATAACAAATATAAATTGGTGAGACGCGGCGGTAGTGACTACCAAATCAGCGCAACATCATGACCGAGGCAGAGCAGTAAAAAGGACGCAAAAATGCGCCAAACTATTTTCGTTTCTACAGCATTGGCTGGACTGGTGTTTCTTTCTGCGTGTGCGGAGAAGAATGCCAATGATACCGTTGAGCGTGCATTTCAAGACGTAAACGTCGTCGATGCGACAAACCTAACTGACGTCATGTTGACCGTTGCCGATCCAAATGAAGCGGTGAATTACTTCAAGCGTTCCGTCAAGGAAGACCCTAAACGGATC
>JAGSGK010000009.1 GCA_023955215.1 Paracoccaceae bacterium | reverse complement strand
TCAGACGCATGGTGTTGGCACGCAGTCCGATGTTGCAGGGAACATCAGACTGGACCGTCATCTCTGGGGAATTAGGCAATGGCGCATCGATGCTGGTTCAGGTCGGGTCAGATGAAGAGTTGAACCAAGTGCTGGTACTGGGATTATTTGGGTTGATGACAATCGGCGCGCATCACCAACAGCATCATCTCATGATCGCGACGGGGCGGTCACCTCATTAACGTAAGATCGGTAGGTTTCAGTTGTGATTCTACCATCTGCCAAACGACGGTTAACGAAGCTAAGTTTCATCTAGTCATGGAACGCTTCGGTACATTGAAAATAAAGTTTGTATACATAAATCAAATGCTTGGGTAAGTGGTGGGCGACCCTGGAATCGAACCAGGCGTGCGTCTCCGCGAGGGAGTTACAGTCCCTATTAAGCTTATAAATTTCAATTGCTTAATCCGTTTTGGTCCCAAGGATATATCGACAACAAAGCGAATACTTGGGACCAATGTTTTTTTGCATCGCGGAGGGTCTATTTGCTGAAGATAGCCAGACCTGATTGGGATAGACCAAACACACTCTTAGCAAAATGCGCTATTTTGCCCGGTGGGCGCTGATGTCAGACAAAACAGGGCTTATGAATATTTGTAGTTAAATTTCTGGGCCAAAGCCTAAGATTAATTGCCTTAAGCCCAAGGCTGCGCCGATCATGATGCATCCCAAGGTTAGAGGCGCACTATAAGAAAGAACCGAAAATGCAGAAAGACCCTGACCCACACTGCAGCCTACAGCAACAACCGCCCCGATTCCCATCAGGGCAGCTCCAAGAATTTGACGCCGTAGTTCCCTAGGGTCGTCACAAGATTCCCACCTGAATTGTCCTTTTAATAGGCTACCAATTAGCGCACCAAGCACGACGCCTAAAACTGAACCAGTGCCAAAGCTAATCGTGTTGCCAGATGATGTCATTGCGTAGAGCACTGTTTCACCAATGGGGGCAGAGAATGTATGGCTGACGATTGGTATGGCCTCGAACCCTGTGCTGGCGACCCACTGGGTGCCAGCCCAACCTGACACAATGGCACCACCTGCGATTGCCCCCCAGAACACATGACTGAAAGAAAGTCGCATGGTGCGGTTTGACAGGGTCAGCGCCAGAATAAAAACTCCGATTGATATTCCCGAACCGGCTATTGAATAGCCAGTCATGTCAGCAAACAAATGAGCAAATGATTGCGTGTCAATTGCATCTTCAGAGGCTCCAAATGTCCAAATCCGTAAGCCTGAAAGTGGTCCGCCAAGGGTTATGTAAGCCGAAATTCCCATCACCAATACTATTAGTAATGAACGCAAATCTCCGCCGCCAACGCGTGCCAAAGCGCCGTAACCGCAGTTGCCAGCCAGTGCCATACCATAGCCAAAGACAAGACCACCAAAGATGCTTGCAAGTGGGTTCCAGCTCCGAGACAAATTTAGGGTTAGCTCTAAGTCCAGAAGACCCAACGCAGATAAACTGAATGTACCAGTCACAGCAACGCCAATGGCAATTCCCCACATTTGCAAACGAAGTGTGTTTTCACCGTAGTAAAGGTCTTCTATTGCACCAAGCGTACAAAACCTTCCTATACGCGCTGCAAGCCCCAAAAATATGCCACCAAGCAGACCAAAAGAGGCAACTAGAAAAGGTTCAGACATATAATCAAACACTCGAGTGTTCCATTCTCTCGCCGAACTACTTTTCGAGGCAGAACAAATCATAGACAACTTCCATGATCTTTTTTGGGCGGTCATCGGTCAGACGATAGTAAATGGTTTTTCCGTCTCTTCGCGGAGATACTAGACCTTCGAGCCTTAAGCGCGACAGTTGTTGAGATACTGCGGCTTGACGAGCGGATAGTAATTCTTCCAATTCGGTGACAGACTTTTCGCCGGAAGCCAAATGACACAAAATCATCAGACGTCCTTCGTGGCTGATAGCTTTCAGAAAATTGGACGCTTCCATGGCATTGGTCGCCATCTTGTCCATATCTTCCGCACACATGTTTACGTCAAAAACTGGCAGACCCATAAGTCCCTCAACATTTTGGAAAGTTTCGGCCTCAATAGCCCTTAATTCAATGCTCATATAGCGCCCTTAACCGCTTATATCAACGTTAGCTTGTTTGAGCATTTGTCCGAGCAATCCCCAGAAGAAATCTTCGCCGGGATATCCTTCGATGCGAGAGGTTTCGATACCGTCTACTACTAAGACAAAAGTAGGTGTAAAGGTAAGTTTCCGTTTAAGCGTCATGCCTTTGGGGCGACTACTATGGATATCGATGCGTTTGAGCGGTGCCGCGCGGCCTTCTCTTGTTTTCGGATATATGTCAGCGATATCTTCGTTCCAACGAGCGCACCACATGCAACCCTGTTCTTCTACCATGACCAACACAGCTTCGGCCTTTGCCGATAAGACAGTTGAAACTATCATAAATGTGCTGACCGCGAGTGAACGAAGATACATGATGAATTGACCTTTAGATAACAAAATACATAATATGAATATGTGAATTAAACAAGGTTGAGAACTGAATATGCTCGAAATCACCTTTTTTGGTGCTGCGGTTGCAGGCTTGTTGTCCTTCTTGTCACCCTGCATTCTGCCAATTGTTCCATTTTATCTCAGCTATCTTGCAGGTTTGGGGATAAATCAAATCTCAGCTGAGGCAGAGATTGCGCCTAAAATGCGTGCCCGTGCGGTGCTGGCTGCCTGTTGCTTCGCTGCAGGGGTGATTACCATCTTCATGGGGCTTGGCGCGGCTGCATCGGCATTTGGCCAAGTTGTACGAGAGTACTTTGATCTTCTGCGTTGGATTGCAGGAGGTGTTATAATCATGATGGGGTTACATTTTTTGGGAGTATTGCGGATTGGCGTTCTGTATCGCCAGTTGCGCGCGGACACTGGCAATACAACTAACGTTAGCTTTGTGGGATCGTATGTTATTGGTCTTGCATTTGCTTTCGGATGGACGCCCTGCGTTGGACCTGTTTTGGCCGCGATCTTATTCATGGCGGCAGGGGCGGAAACGGCTGGAGCGGGTGCGGGGCTGCTTTTCGTTTATGGTGCTGGCATGACCGCGCCATTTATTTTAGCGGCGTCTTTTATCAGGCCGTTTATGCGCTGGATGGTCAGGTTCCGCAGTCACTTTGGTTTGATCGAAAAAGCCATGGGCGCGCTACTGATCGTTTTTGGAATTTTAATCATAACAAATTCAGTGAATTACATTGCACAGTGGATGTTGGAAATTGCACCGAATCTTTGGCTTTTACTTTAATCAGGAGAAAATAAAATGAAGAGGTTTCTAGTTGCTTGGATCATTTTTATAAGCACGTCTTTCGCCCTGCCTGCATCTGAGATTGGTGACGATGGATTGCACAAAGCTCCATGGATGCGGGATACGTTTAAAGACCTTCAAGAAGATTTGGCTGAGGCGAATGAGGAGGGTAAGCGCCTTATGGTCATTATTGAACAAAGGGGCTGCATCTACTGTAAGAAAATGCATGATGAGGTGTTTTCTGTCGAGAGGATCGCCAACTACATCGATCAAAACTTCTTCGTCGTTCAGATTAACATGTTTGGTGATGTCGATGTTACCGATTTTGACGGTACGATTTTGCCAGAGAAGGAAATGGTCAAAAGATGGGGTACGTTGTTTACTCCCTCGATTCTGTTTTTTCCTCAGGATGTCGCCGGTGATCTTTCAGCTGTTCAATCAAAGGTTGCGACCATGCCAGGGGCTTTTGGGGGGCATACCACCTTCAATATGCTCAATTGGGTGGTTGAAGAGGGCTATGAAACCGCCGAAGTTTTTCAAAAATATCATGCCCGTAAGTTCGCTGAGCAGTCCAAGTGACTTCTCTGTAACTTGGATTTTCCGTCATCAAATAATAAAATTCAAGTAAATGAATTTGTTGTTGCGTCGTCACAATAACGTGCGCTACGGTATTCCAAAGTCATATGTTTGGGAGGACGCATGAGGAATTTTGTCATTACAGTTGCAGTAACCGGGGCCTTGGCTTCGTCTGCATTTGCCGAAGACGTTTTGCCAACTGATGTTAGATATGAAGACGGTGCCGTTTCGGTTTCTTTGTCTGGCGTCGCTGGCGATGCTGCAAATGGACGCAAAATAGTGGGTGACAAAAAGCAAGGAAATTGTGTCGCTTGCCACTCTGTTACTGAACTAAAGGAAACGGTTCCTTTTCACGGCGAAATTGGTCCAATGCTTGATGGTGCGGGAGATCGTTGGTCTGAAGGTGAGCTGCGTGGGATCGTTGCTAACGCTAAGATTATGTTCGATGAGAGCATGATGCCTTCGTTCTATAAAACTGAAGGCTACATACGCCCTGGCAATGCATACACAGGCAAAGCGGCCGATGAAACATTGACGACGTTACTGACTGCTCAGCAGATCGAAGACGTTGTTGCCTATCTTACAACTCTTAAAGAATAATCAGCCCGCTTGGGAGTGAGGAAAAACTACATGGAATTGACAAGACGTAATGCGATCCTTCTGGGGGCAAGTGCTGTCCTCGCTTCTGGATTGCCGGCATTGGCATCGACAGTAACCGACGACGCAATTGCCACGTTCACCGGTGGCGCTGCGGTCGGTGAGGGGGATTTGAAGCTGACTGCCCCGGAAATCGCAGAGAATGGAAACACCGTCCCAATCGAAGTTGCGTCTTCGACGGCCGTTGAAATTATGGTGCTTGCAACCGGTAACCCTACGCCAAGTGTTGCAACGTTTAAATTCGGCTCAATGGCCGCAACGCGGAATGCCTCCACCCGTATTCGATTGGCGGGCACGCAGGACGTGGTCGCGATCGCCAAGCTCGAAGATGGCTCGTTTGTTCAAGCATCAAGTGCTGTCAAAGTAACAATCGGCGGCTGCGGCGGCTAAAAAGATTTAAGGAGAAGAATTATGGCATCTGGTGTAAAGCCTCGCGTCAAAGTCCCCAAAAAAGCGGCTGCTGGTGATGTAATTACCATCAAGACGTTGATCAGCCACAAGATGGAATCAGGGCAACGCAAAGACAAAGAAGGCAACGTGATCCCGCGTTCAATCATCAATCGGTTTACCTGTGATTTTAATGGCGAAAACGTTGTAGATATAACGCTTGAGCCTGCAATCTCAACCAACCCTTTCTTCGAATTCGAAGCAAAGGTGCCAGAAGCAGGTGAATTCCAATTCACTTGGTATGACGACGACGGCTCTGTTTATGAGGCAACGAAATCAATCGCTATAGGTTAAGGCCTGTCTTGGGAGGGACATCATGAAATATGTTACGGGCGCCGCATTGGCTTCACTGCTGACAACATCATTGGCATTTGCCGATCCAGTTGATGATACACTGATCCTGAATGAGGAAACGGATATGATCACTCGGACTGCTGCGCCTGCGCACCTTTCGGATACGTTGGATGAGGTGATGTCTGGATGGCTGTTTCGTGGGACTGAAACCCGGGCCATGCAAGCGGATGACTTTGATAATCCAGGTATGATCTTCGTTGAACAGGCGCAGGATTCTTGGATGATTGCTGAAGGCACCGAAGGTAAATCATGTTCATCTTGCCATAACGACATGGACAGCATGGCTGGCGTAAAGGCAACGTATCCAAAATGGAATGAAGAGGCCGGTGAAGTTCGTACTTTGCAAATGCAGATGAATAATTGCCGTACTGAACGGATGGGCGCAGAAGCGTGGGGATATGACAAAACGCCAGCGATCAACATGGAGGCTGCTCTTTCAGCCGTTTCACGTGGCTTACCAGTCAATGTGGCTATTGATGGCCCCGCACAATCAGCTTGGGAGCTTGGAAAAGAGCTATACTATACTCGGACAGGTCAGCTTGAGTTGTCGTGCGCCAACTGTCACGAAGACAGCTATGGCATGATGATCCGCGCAGATCACCTTAGCCAAGGCCAGATTAATGGCTTTCCGGTTTATCGTCTCAAAAATACAAAATTAAATGGTGTCCACTCTCGTTTCAAAGGATGTGTTCGCGATACACGTGCTGAAACGTATAAACCGGGTAGCGCTGAATTTGTTGCTTTGGAACTGTATGTTGCATCACGCGGCAATGGATTAAGCGTCGAAGGCCCGTCCATTCGTAACTGATCAAACGGCTTAAGCCCCCACAACCTCTAGGTTGTGGGGTTTTCTTACTCAATCAATTCAAACATGCGCATATGTACGCAAGTAAGGTCCTCTAATGATTTCTCGCCGCGATTTTTTGCAAACCAGCATGGCTGCTGCTGCCCTATATGGCTCATCGGGTTTCGGAAATTGGGCTCGGGTCGCGGCACAGCAGGCGCTGACACAAGATAAGTTGCTGGAGTTTGACACTTACGGAAATGTTTCACTGATCCATGTGACCGACATTCATGCACAGCTTAAGCCAATCTATTTCCGCGAACCCTCTGTGAACATTGGTGTCGGGGGCAATAAAGGCGCTGTACCTCACGTGACGGGTTCCGATTTTCGCAAGCTCTATGGCATTGATGATGGCAGTCCTTCGGCCTACGCGCTTTCGCACAGTGATTTTTCTTCATTAGCTCAGGCTTATGGCCGGGTAGGCGGTCTTGATCGTGTTGCAACTGTGATCAATTCCATTCGCGCAGCACGCCCTGATGCCTTGCTGCTGGACGGGGGCGACACATGGCATGGCAGCTACACCTGTTATCAGACCGAAGGTCAGGACATGGTGAATGTAATGAATGCGCTTAAACCTGATGCAATGACGTTCCACTGGGAATTCACATTGGGTTCTGAGCGCGTCAATGAAATCGTTGAAGGTTTACCTTTTGCCGCGCTAGGCCAAAACATCTTTGACGCGGAATGGGACGAGCCTACAGAGTTGTTCCCACCCTATAAGTTCTTTGAACGTGGCGGCGTAAAGATCGCCGTGATCGGTCAGGCATTTCCTTATATGCCAATTGCAAATCCTGGATGGATGTTTCCAGAGTACTCTTTTGGTATTCGTGACGAACGGATGCAGGAAATGGTGGACGAGGTTCGCGCAAACGGTGCCGAGCTTGTTGTTTGCCTCAGCCACAATGGTTTTGATGTTGATAAGCAAATGGCCGGTAAGGTGACAGGGATTGATGTGATCCTGTCAGGTCACACCCATGATGCTTTGCCTGAGCCGGTTTTGGTTGGCGATACAATTATCGTCGCCTCAGGCTCTAACGGTAAATTCGTGAGCCGCGTTGATTTGGACGTGCGCGATGGACGTATGATGGGGTTCCGCCACAAGCTGATCCCAATTTTTTCAGACGTGATTGCCCCAGACGCTGAGGTAAGCAAACTTATCGATGAACAGCGGGCACCCTACACCAGCGCGCTGTCTGAAGTCATTGGCCGCACGGGCGATGAGCAGACCCTTTACCGTCGTGGCAACTTCAACGGAACATGGGACGATTTGATCTGTGATGCTTTGATTTCTGAACGTGAGGCTGATATTGCAATGTCGCCCGGTGTACGTTGGGGGCCGTCAATCTTGCCCGGGCAAGATATCACGCGCGAGGACATCTGGAACGTGACTTCAATGTCTTATGGTGAAGCCTACCGCACTGAAATGACAGGTGAATTCCTGCATGTGGTGTTGGAAGATGTGGCGGATAACTTGTTCAACCCTGATCCCTATTACCAACAAGGTGGCGATATGGTGCGTGTGGGTGGCCTTGGCTATCGCATTGACGTGACAAAGCCTCAAGGGGACCGGATCACCGAAATGACCCTGGTGAAAACAGGTGAAAAAATCGACCCCTCTAAGACCTATCAGGTCGCAGGTTGGGCTTCGGTCAATGAAGGGACCGAGGGCCCGAAAATTTGGGATGTTGTTGAAGCTCATATCGCCAAACAAGGCACCATCTCTCTTGATCCAAATAACAGTGTGAAAGTGGTCGGTGCCTAATAGGCAAACCACGAAACGGAGGCATCTGATATGTCAGATAACAAAACAGGAAACAGCCCATCGCGCCGCGCGTTTTTACGCGGTGCAGCGGCAGCGGGCGCAGGCGCGCTGACAACATCAACCGCATCGGCCCAAACTGGAGAACCGCTAATTACCGAAGTCCAACCTTGGGCACGGGAATTTGGCGATGGTGTGGATGCCGTCCGTTACGGATTGCCCATCGAACACGAAAGCGATGTCGTGCGTCGCAATGTTGAGTGGCTCACTGCTGATACGGTGAGTTCTATCAACTTTACACCGATCCATGCCTTGGACGGTACAATCACGCCGCAAGGTTGCGCGTTTGAGCGTCATCACTCTGGTGCGATTGATTTGAAGAAAGAAGATTATCGATTGATGATCAATGGCTTGGTCGACACTCCTTTGGTGTTCTCATATGCCGATCTTGAGCGCTTTCCGCGCGAGAACCATGTGTATTTTTGCGAATGTGCGGCTAACACGGGGATGGAATGGGCAGGTGCCCAATTAAACGGTGCTCAATTCACCCATGGCATGATCCACAACATGGAATATACTGGCGTGCCTTTGCGCACGTTGTTGGAGGAAGCTGGTCTTGATACGGCAGGCGATCTGAAAGACAAATGGGTCTTTGTTGAAGGCGCGGATGCCTCATCAAATGGTCGTTCAATCCCGATGGAAAAAGCGTTGGATGATGTTCTTGTTGCGTTCAAGGCGAACGGTGAGGCATTGCGCAAAGAACACGGCTACCCTGTGCGTTTGGTTGTACCTGGTTGGGAAGGCAATATGTGGGTCAAATGGATCCGCCGCATCGAGGTCACCGACGCGCCTGTCGAGAGCCGTGAGGAAACCAGCAAATACACAGACGTTTTGGACAACGGCATTGCCCGCAAGTGGACATGGGCGATGGACGCGAAATCTGTTGTAACCAGTCCAAGCCCGCAATCGCCAATCACACACGGTACGGGCCCCTTGGTCATCTCTGGTTTGGCGTGGACTGGTCGCGGGACGATTACCCGCGTGGATGTGTCCAAAGATGGTGGAAAAACGTGGGAAACTGCACGTCTTGCCAAAGAGGGTGAGAAGATGGCGTTGACCCGTTTCTATCTTGATACGGAATGGGATGGCTCTGAGATGATGCTCCAATCACGTGCCATGGATGACACCGGCTATATCCAACCATCCAAAGCGCAGCTGCGTGAGGTGCGCGGGCTGAATTCGATCTATCACAACAACTGCATCCAAACATGGTTGGTGCGCTCAAATGGCGAGGCTGAAAATGTTGAAGTTTCCTAAATCCACTGTACTCATCGCAGCTTCTGTGTTTCTGTCCAACCCCGCTTTCGCTGAGAAGTTAGGGTTGGGGCGCGCGGCCTTGCCTGAAGAAATTGCAGCTTGGGACACTGACGTTCGCCCAGATGGCACAGGATTGCCTGTAGGATCTGGCGATGCATTAATTGGCGAAGAAATTTTTGCAGACCAATGCGCTGCATGTCACGGTGACTTTGCCGAGGGCATCGATAACTGGCCAAAGCTGGCAGGCGGTGCGGACACCCTGGACCACGAAGATCCACTCAAAACAGTTGGATCCTACTGGCCATACTTGTCCACTGCATATGACTACATTCAGCGCTCAATGCCCTATGGCAATGCTGGTACATTAAGCGATGACGATGTTTATTCGATTGTCGCCTATATCCTCTATTCCAATGATTTGATCGACGATGATTTTGTTCTTTCGAACGAGACCTTCTTGGACGTTGAAATGCCAAATGCGGCTGGATTCATTTTTGATGATCGCGCGCAAGCCGAATATTCTCAATGGAGCGGTGATCCTTGCATGGAAAACTGCAAGGCTGAAGTGAAGGTCACTATGCGGGCTATGGTTTTGGATGTGACACCTGAGGAGACCAAAGCCGAGGAGACGACTGCGGTGGTTGATGCAACGCCAGAGCCGGTAGAAGAGGTTGTGGTTGAAGTCGCGGCCTTTGACGCAGAGTTGGCTAAAGCGGGCGAAAAGGTCTTCAAAAAGTGCAAATCTTGTCACCAGATTGGCGATGGCGCAAAGAATAAATCGGGGCCAGTTTTGAATGGTATCTTCGATAATACCGCTGGCGTTGTGGATGGATTCAAATATTCCAAAGTAATGCGCAAAGCAGGCGAGGATGGCTTGGTCTGGAGTGAAACTGAATTGGCAGCGTTTCTTGCTAAGCCTAAGAAATATATGAAGGGCACCAAAATGTCTTTTGCGGGTCTTAAGAAAGAGAAAGACCAGTTGGCGATCGTTGAATTCCTTAAGTCTCTTGAGGATTGATAAGGTGAGATCTCATTTTCAATTGGTTTTGACACTCGTCGCATCCCTTGCGGCGAGTGCTGGGTGGTCCGAAACATTGGGTGACCCAGTAAAAGGGGCGAAGGTTTTCAAAAAGTGCCAATCCTGCCACCAGGTGGGCGAGGGCGCAAAAAACCGCGTTGGCCCACATCTGAACGGAATTTTTGGCAGCAAAGCCGGAAGTGACCCAACGGCTAAGTATTCAAAGGGGTTGATCCGCGCAGGTGATGATGGGTTGGTGTGGACCCATGAAACATTGGATGCCTTCATCGAGAACCCTAAAGCGCTGGTTTCCAAAACACGGATGAGTTTCCGCGGGATAAAGGGAGCCGATGATCGTTTGGATTTGCTGGCTTATCTGCGCGGGTTTTCAGATGAACCGTCCAATATTCCCGAAGCCGAACCAACAGCTCAAGGCAACTATCACAATCTTGATCCCGCAATCCTCGCGATTGTTGGTGATTCTGAATACGGCGAATACCTCGCAAGCGAGTGCATGACCTGTCACCAGACCAGCGGCGCAAACGACGGTATCCCGGGCATCAATGGCTGGCCGACCGAAGACTTTGTTGTCGCCATGCACGCTTACAAACAAAAACTTAGACCTCACCCTGTCATGCAAATGATGGCTGGGCGATTGTCGGATGAAGAGATCGCAGCCTTAGCTGCGTATTTTAAGGACCTCGAATAGGAGGCCATACTCTGGGAGGAGAAAAACATGAATTTTAACAGACGCTTATTCTTGGGAACCGGTGTTGCCGCAGCAACCACATTGGCTGCACCAAATGTTTTTGCGGCAGGTCACGGCAAGCCACGGGTTGTTGTGGTTGGTGGCGGTGCAGGTGGTGCAACAGCTGCGCGCTACATTGCCAAAGACAGCAAAGGTGCGATTGACGTCACATTGATCGAACCATCCCGCATGTATTACACATGCTTCTTTTCCAACCTGTATTTAGGTGGGATCAAAACCATTGATGATCTTGGCCACTCTTACGGTACTATGGCAGCTGGCGGCGTCAATGTCGTACATGACTGGGCTGTTGACGTTGATCGTGATGCAAAGACTGTGTCTTTGGCTGGCGGTGGCTCTGTTCCATATGACAAGCTGATCCTTTCCCCGGGCATCGACTTTGTTGATGGCGCTGTTGAGGGCTGGGACCTGTCCTCGCAAAACGCCATGCCGCATGCCTATAAAGGTGGCTCGCAAACTGAATTACTGAAGTCGCAGATCGCTGCTATGCCGCAGGGCGGAACCTTTGCAATGGTCGCACCACCAAACCCATATCGCTGCCCTCCTGGCCCATACGAGCGGGTGTCGATGGTTGCGCATTACCTGAAAGCCAACAACCCGACGGCGAAAATTATTGTGGCCGATCCTAAGCCAAAGTTCTCTAAGCAGGGCTTGTTCCAAGAAGGTTGGGCGAACCACTATGACGGTATGATTGACTGGATCGGTGACGACTTTGGTGGTGGCAACGTTTCTGTTGATCCCGATGCGATGACCGTCACAATCGATGGTGAAGTGACCAAAGTTGACGTGTGCAACGTGATCCCTGCGATGAAAGCAGGCCGCATTGCTGAATTGGCTGGCGTGACTGACGGCAATTGGGCCCCTGTGAATGCTGCAGATATGTCGACCAAAGCGGATGCTGACGTTTACGTTTTGGGCGATGCCTCCCAACAGGGTGACATGCCGAAATCCGGCTTCTCTGCCAATTCACAGGCCAAAGTCTGTGCCAATGCGGTGCGCGGTGCTTTGACAGGGTCCAAAGTGTTCCCTGCCAAGTTCTCGAACACATGCTGGTCACTGATCGACACCAATGATGGTGTCAAAGTTGGCGCGACCTATGAAGCGACAGACGAGAAAATCTCGAAGGTTGATGGGTTCATTTCGCAAACAGGCGAAACCGCCGAGATGCGCAAAGCAACTTACGAGGAATCTGAAGGCTGGTACGCAGGTATCACAGCCGACATGTTCGGTTGAAAAATGGGGAGCCTTGATTTGGATCAAGGCTCCCGCTCTATCTTTGGGATAGGTTGTTGAATGGGGTATTCATGATAAGATCATATCTACTTGCGGCCAGTGCCGCATTGGCTTTGGCCGCTCCCGCATTTGCGCAGGACAATGCCACAACTTATCCGTTTGACGGCTCTTTTGATGATGCAACCTTTAGCGTGGAAAACGCGATCATCGGTCTGGGGCTGGTGATTGATTACGTCAGCCACACAGGTGAGATGCTGAACCGCACGGCTGGCGATGTTGGCAGTGGTGTCAAGATATTTGAAGCCGCCGATGTCTTCTTGTTTTGCTCTGCGGTTTTGTCGCGCAATGTGATGGAGGCTGATCCGATGAACATTGCCCATTGCCCCTATGGCATTTTCGTAGCGGACCGCGCGGGCGAAGTCATTGTTGGCTACCGCAACTATCCCAAGGGACCAATGCAGCAGGTGCAAGCACTGCTTGACGAAATCGTACAAGAGGCTGTGGCGGAATAATGGATTACCAATCGTTTTTCAAAGGGGCGCTTGATGACTTACGCGACCAAGGCAATTACCGCGTTTTTGCCGACCTCGAACGTCATTGTGGGTCTTTTCCCAATGCGACTGCGCGCGGTGCCGATACCGCAGAGGTGACCATATGGTGTTCCAATGACTACCTTGGGATGGGCCAACACCCCAAAGTTTTGTCTGCTATGCATGAGGCGCTTGATCGCAGCGGGGCAGGGGCTGGTGGCACCCGCAATATTTCGGGCACGACACATGACCATGTTTTGTTAGAAGCCGAGCTGGCTGACCTGCATGGCAAAGAGGCGGCGTTGTTGTTCACCTCTGGTTACGTATCGAATTGGGCGGCTTTGGGCACCTTGGCCGCACGCATTCCTGATTGTGTCGTCCTGTCCGATGCGCTGAACCATGCGTCGATGATCGAAGGCATTCGCCATTCCAAGGCCGAACGCATGATCTGGGCACACAATGATCTGGCCGATCTGGAGGCCAAGTTGGCGGCACTGCCGTTGGACCGTCCCAAGTTGATCGCCTTTGAGAGTGTTTATTCCATGGATGGTGATATCGCGCCGATCGCGGAAATCTGCGATTTGGCGGATAAGTACAACGCGATGACCTATCTGGACGAGGTCCACGCCGTTGGCCTGTACGGCGCACGTGGCGGCGGAATTGCCCAAGAACGCGGGTTGATGGACCGCCTGACGGTCATCGAGGGAACATTGGGCAAAGCCTTTGGTGTTATGGGCGGATATATTGCTGCCTCAGCGGAGTTGTGCGATTTCATCCGCAGCTTCGCCAGCGGGTTCATTTTCACCACTGCATTGCCGCCAACCGTGGCGGCAGGTGCCGCTGCGTCGATCCGTCATCTAAAGACCAGCCAGACGGAGCGAGACGCGCAAAAGGTCAAAGTGGCCCAAGTCCGCGCGCGGCTTGAGGCGCTTGGCATTCCGCATGTGGACAACCCCAGCCACATCATTCCGGTGATGGTGGGCGATCCGGTCAAATGCAAATACATCTCGGATGTGTTGTTGAAGGATTATGGCATCTACATCCAGCCGATCAACTTCCCAACCGTTCCTAAAGGCACAGAACGGTTGCGGATTACGCCGTCGCCTGTCCATTCAGAGGCGGACATTGACCATCTGGTAAATGCACTTGGTCAGCTTTGGGAGCAATGCCAACTGGCGCGGATGCCTCAGGCGGCGCAGTAACCCTTTTATACATTCGAAACCGCCTATTGTAGGTGTTACGGGTGCTTATTCAAACTCCATCTGCTCATAGACGCGCCCGGCGTTTTTAGTCGCCAGTTCTTCATATGTATCAAGATGAGCATATGGGGTTTGATCCACATAGTATGCTTCTGCCAAATCACCGTCATCTTCCAAATGGGCACCAATCTTTTCGCGCAGATAGATCAAATAATCGCGGGTATACCTGCGAACCTGATCCATGTTTGTGGGATGCCCGTGTCCGGGAATGACGTAGGTCGCGTTTAGGATCTCAAATTTGGTATCCCAAGTTTCAATCCAATCCGCTGCAATCGTATGTTCGAAAATTGGCAGCATACGTTCGTGAAACGCCATGTCACCCGCGATTACTAGGCTATGTTGTGGAAGCCAGATCACTATATCACCAGCGCTGTGCGATGGCCCAAGGTAGCGCGCCTCGATTTTCATGCCGCCCATTTCGACGGCATAAATATCATCGAAAGTCAGAGACGGCAGGACAACTGTCGTCTTGTCCGCTCGCTCTTTCAGGCGCGCTTGGGCTGCGCGTAAAGATTGCGCCCCTCTGTTCTCGAATTCAGTGGCAGCATCTTCATGAGCAATGATTTCGACGTCTTGTTCAACCCAATAAGAATTGCCCAGCATGGCGTGACCTTGACCATTTTCATTGAGCACCAACTTGACGGGTTGTTCAGTGATTACTTTGATTTCTGTATGTAACGCCGCAGCCAACTGATAAGATCCACCGCCATTAATTACGACAACACCGTCACCCGTGATGATAAAACTGAGGTTGTTGTTGTGGCCTGCATTTTCATAAGTCGGTGGGGCAGTGGCCCCAATCGCGGAAAATACATTTGGTATGACTTCTACTGGTTTCGAATAAAGGACAGAGGCGGGATATTGATCTGGTATGTCTTCGCTTGCATATGCTGGGCAAGCGATCATCGCGCAGACGAGGGCCAAATTCTTTATCATCAAGCGTCGGCCACAAAGGCATAGCCATCTGCGGTTTTATGAACGTGTCCGAGGCCGTTACCGGCTAGGTGATAGCCGATCACTCGGGTCTTTTCGTGTGCCAACTGATCCATCAAGGCAACACGTGTCGCCGCGGCTGTTTCTGGATCCTGATCCGAGCCCGAAATCCACTCTGGTTTTGCGAATGCGATGTGGTCGTTGCCAATGCAATCGCCAAGGATCATTACCGCTTCTGTACCGTGACGAACCTCGATCGCCATATGACCAGGAGTGTGGCCTACTGTAGCGCGGGCGGCGACACCGCTCATGATCTCTTCGCCATCATTGAAAAATGACATCTGGTCTTCAATCACTGCAAGTCTACGCTGTGCTCCCACTGCAAAGGATGCGCGGGCCTCTCCGATATTGTTGACGGTGTTTGGGTCCATCCAGTAGTCCCATTCGACCTTGCCAATCATATAGTTCGCTTCAGGGAATAAAGGGTCGTCAAAATCATCAAGTAACCCCCACAGGTGATCAGGATGGGCGTGGGTGAATACGATGTCAGTGATGTCTTCTGGAGCCACGTTCAATGCTTCAAGCGATTCCTGTAAGATTCCAGAGTTTGGTGAGAAATCAGGCCCAGACCCTACGTCAAACAACACGGTCTTGTCTTCATGGCGCATCAAAGTAACGTTGCAAGGAGGCGTGAGAACCTCGTGCGATTGGCGATACTTTTTAAGAATAGGCAGCAGTTCGTCTTGCGGCATTGGATCGAAAATGAACCCGCCGGGCAAAGTTAATGAGCCATCACTCACGACATCAATTCGAATATCGCCCAGTGAAAGTTCAGCATGAGCGAGTCTGGCTGGCAAGCCAAATGCTGTGCTGGCAGTTAGCGCAGCCCCGCCTTTAAGAAACTGTCGTCTTTCTAATGCCATGCTTGCTTCCAATCCATTCTGTAATATGAATATGAATGATTGTTTGACTTGGGGCAAGCTATATTGAATGAGGCAAGCTATATTGAATTTGCTTTAAAGCACTGACGGATTTGTGACGGCAACATCAGTTTATCGTGGTTGATCCTTTCAACAATTACGCGTGTCGATCGAGGCTTGAAACGGGCCCTCTGAGTTATTGGAGCTGTCGCTTAGGTAGATTACTGCTGATCGGGATAGACACCCGCGGGCAGACTAAGATGGGGGTCTTCGAATAGATCAACGGATTTTAAATCTTCGTGTCGATGGTTCGATTCCACCCTCGTACATCATTTGAAACCCTTTATTATTAAGTAGTTAGTGCGATTCTTGGAGCAGTGGTCTCTGACTATTTCTTGATAATTTGAAGGTGGTGGCACAGCGGTGGCACATACCAGTAATGGTGCAGAGAGCTGAAATGTTACTGGATGACGGCTATCTGGTGGATTTTCGTCAAATGCGTCCAACTGTATGTTACGATCCATCAATCATATCAACATACGCCGCTACTTCAGATACAACAAAGCGGGTACTGCAGTTGCCGATCCCTTGTACGCCCAATTTTCGTTTCTTCGGGAACTGAGGGTTGTCGCGGCACCATCTATCAATGGTCGGTCGCGAGACCTTAAACAATCTCATCAAATCATTGATTGTGGCGTACAAACGAGGTTAAACAACCAATGAAAGATACCGTCTATTATCTCCCTGGTATGGGTGGACGCCTCAACACTGGTCTTGGCAGAGGCATCCATGATCGTGGCTACAAAGTAGTGGGTCGTGAAGCACGAGGCGAATATCAAAAGTATAGCTTTCAAGATAAGATTAACCTTGTAGCAAATGATCTTGAGCAACACTTCTGGTATGAAGACGCCAAAGTTGTTGTGAACTCTTTCGGTGGCTATCTCTTTCTTCATGCCCAACTTCAGATGAAGCCGTACCCTGGAAGTGTGCTAATCCTTTCACCGATTATTGGTGGCTCTAAGCATGATGAGACCTAATTCTTGATGCTTTCTTTTCTTTCTCTTTTCAGGTGGCTGAAGAATATTGCCTCTGCATAAATCTAAGATTTGATCCCATTGCCCCTCACTTATTTCAAGCCAGTGCTGCAGGCCCAGTTCCACAGTATTTCCAATTAGGTGAGATTTTTTCACTTTTTTGGTAGACGTATGTACCACTAAGCCTGTCGATATGCCTTTTGCTGTGACAAAGGATAAGCTAAAAAAGGTCGACAATTTTTTAAAATTGAGTGGGCGGTCGCTATTTGTCTGATATTTCGACTGCACCGACCAGTACTCACCACTGTACGTTTCGTCCGTTTTCCATCCTTCAAATCCGGCACCCGTATCGCCACAAGTTGCGGCAAAGGCAGCGGTCGTCGTGAGGGTCAAAGCCAATAGCGAGGCGCATGTGATGTTGAGGCGGTTCATATCGTTACTCCCAGTACGTTTGGGGGGAGTATGAACGTATCAAGGGGAAGGGGTAAAGCCGCTAATGCCGTGTGTTATATTGGGTGGCAATAAAAAAGGCGCCCCGCGATGGGACGCCTTTCATTGTTTTGTAACCGTTAAATCCCTGAGGATTTAAGAGCTTAGCAAGAGTAGTACATTGCGTACTCAACTGGGTGAGGTGTGTGCTCGTAGCGTTCAACCTCTTCCATTTTAAGGGCGACGTAGCCTTCGATTTGGTCTTTTGTGAACACGTCACCAGCCAACAAGAAGTCCATGCCTTTTTCCAGTTCTTCCAAGGCTTCGCGCAAGGAACCACAAACTGTTGGGATCGCTGCCAGCTCTTCTGCTGGTAGGTCATACAGATTTTTGTCCATAGCTTCGCCTGGATCGATCTTGTTTTGGATGCCGTCAAGGCCAGCCATCAACAAGGCAGAGAAGCAAAGGTATGGGTTCGCAGATGGATCTGGGAAACGTGCTTCAACGCGTTTTGCTTTTGGTGACTCTGTCCATGGAATACGAACACAGCCAGAACGGTTGCTTGCAGAATATGCGCGCAGAACTGGAGCTTCAAAGCCTGGGATTAGGCGTTTGTAGCTGTTTGTACCTGGGTTAGTGAAGGCATTCAGGGCTTTTGCGTGGTGCAGAATGCCGCCGATAAAGTATAGCGCTTCTTGGGATAGATCAGCATATTTGTCGCCTGCAAACAATGGCTTGCCATCTTTCCAGATAGACATGTTCACGTGCATACCAGTGCCGTTATCACCCGCGATTGGCTTTGGCATAAAGGTCGCTGATTTACCGTATGCGTGCGCTACGTTGTGAACAACGTATTTGTATTTTTGTAGCTCGTCGGCTTGTTTTGTGAGTGAGCCAAAGATCAAGCCCAGCTCATGTTGGCAAGACGCAACCTCGTGGTGGTGCTTGTCAACTTTCATGCCCAAACGCTTCATGGTGGAAAGCATTTCGCCGCGTAGATCGTGTGCTTCGTCAATTGGGTTTACTGGGAAGTAACCACCTTTGACGCCAGGGCGGTGGCCCATGTTGCCCATTTCGTATTCGGTGTCTGTGTTCCAAGACGCGTCTGTCGCATCAACTTCGTAAGATACTTTGTTGATGGATGTTGAGTAACGCACATCGTCGAACAAGAAGAACTCAGCTTCTGGGCCCATATAAGCAACGTCACCGATGCCAGAAGATTTCAAATATGCTTCGGCTTTTTGAGCTGTTCCGCGTGGGTCACGTGTATAGGCTTCGCCAGTGTCTGGCTCAACAACAGAGCAGTGAACGCAGATTGTTTTTTCCGCATAGAACGGGTCAACATATGCACTATCCACATCCATCATCAATTTCATGTCTGATGCTTCGATTGATTTCCAGCCTTCGATAGAAGAGCCGTCAAACATAAAGCCTTCAGCGATCAAGTCTTCGTCGACTTGATCTGCGCACAATGTAACGTGCTGTAGCTTGCCGCGGGGATCTGTGAAGCGCACGTCGACATAGTCGGCGGCTTCATCTTTGATCATATCTAGAAGTAGGTTGCTCATTTCGTGATCCTTCGTGTTCGTATGTTCTATGGTGATGGATTAAAGCGCGTCTGAACCGGACTCACCGGTACGGATGCGGATGGTTTGTTCAACAGGCGAGACAAAGATTTTGCCGTCACCGATCTTGTCAGTTTTTGCAGCATCAACGATCGCTGCGATCGCTGCGTCGACTTGATCGTCGTCCAGGACGATTTCAACTTTTACCTTTGGCAAGAAGTCCACGACATACTCAGCGCCGCGGTACAATTCGGTGTGGCCTTTTTGACGGCCGAAACCTTTGACTTCGATAACGCTAAGGCCTTGAACGCCAACCTCTTGAAGGGCCTCTTTAACCTCATCAAGTTTGAAGGGTTTGATAATCGCTTCGATCTTTTTCATTTGGGCCTCCTTGGCATGGCTTTGAGTCTCTGTTCCCATTTATGGGCTTTAAGGTCCATATTCGAGAGGGAAAGTGATGCTTGCTTCTGGGGGGAATTGTCTATGTGCGCATTTTTAGAGCGGAGAGCCTAAAAATAAGGCAAAATTGAATCGGTTGATTGGTCAGGTGCTTTGCAGGGGCATTGGGGAGGGATCGCGCAAAACACGCAAAACCCCATTGAGGGGCTTTGCGTTACGACTTGTTTTGGTGATCAGGCCGCTATTGCGGATAGATCTTTTGCCAATGGTACGGATATTTCCAAACCATCGGCATAGATAACATGTTGTTTATCAAATGTCAGATGCACGAGATGTAAATCACGCGTTCCCAGATCGGTGATAAACTCACCATCAATCAAGTCTCCAGCCTGTACAATCGTTTGGGCCTTGCCGAACATGGACTGGGCGCGCCAGTCGCGCACCAAAATATTCTGTTCAGCTGGGATGATTACATTGTGATCGGGACGGGTGTGTCCCAAGGAACCTGCTTTGATCGCAACAGCCTGGGCTGAAATGCGATGAACAAATGTATCCAGCAGCGTTACCATCCCTGAATCGCGGGTTACGACTTTGTCGCCCGGGGATAGGTATTCAGCAGGGATTTCTCCCTCTGCTGTAAAGATAATGCTGCCTGCAACAATGCCGGCATGCATAGGATATGCGCGTGTTTGCGAATCTTGTTCGCTTTTGACGCGCCTGACCGTTTTCGGTTTCATTGGCGTCTTTTTTTTACTGCAACCTGCCTCTAGGTTGTGTCCAATCTATGATGAATCGGGCTAAATTGGCTAGTTTTTTTTAGCCATTTAAAAATGTTGTGGTTTTTTCGCATTTTCCCCTCGCATCCCGCGCAAACCTTTGCTAATCCCTCGATTGTCCAAATAGGACATGTGTGCGGGTGTGGCGGAATTGGTAGACGCACTTGGTTTAGGTCCAAGCGCCTTTGGCGTGGGGGTTCGAGTCCCTTCACCCGTACCACTCCTTTCCTCAAGAAAATTTAATATTTTTTGAGCGAAGGGGCAGACTAGGGTCTGCTTAGGTTGAAATTAAAAATTTTTAAATATTCGTTTTGCCGCGTCATCTGTGGTCACATAAGGGTTGTTTTCTGGTTCTGAAATTTCAGGTATCCGTGGCGGTTGTGGTGCTTACCTCTCTGGCTGATGATGATCCAACAAAGGCGACACTGTCTTACCATCATTTTGAAAATTCTTATGGTAAGAGAGTGTTGTTTAATGGTGGGCGACCCTGGAATCGAATTTAGCATCAGATAGATGCCGCAAAATAGGTCATGGAAATAAGGACTGTTAGGCGAAGTCATTTATTGTTGATGGGGTAATTGTATCGAAAACTTCCCCCGTTGTATCGAAATCACCCAAGGTAATTGATGATCGGACAGTCGGGCATGTGGTCTCCACGGCATGATGTCACCAGGTGCGCCAACTCATCATGCAGTGACTGTAGCTCTCGCTGCTTTTCTTTGATTTCTTCCAACCGCTTTGACGCGATGCGTTTCACTTCCGAACTGGTGCGGTCCTGATTTTGATACAGGTTCAGAAGTTCGCGGCATCCTTCGATGCTGAATCCGAACGCACGTGATCGCCTGACGAACATCAATTTGCGAACAGCCACATCGTCATAGGTGCGGTATCCAGACGTCGATCGCGACGGGGCTTCGACCAAACCAATGTCGGCGTAATAGCGCACGGTTTTGACGGGGAGGCCCGCCGCCTTTGATGCCACAGAGATATTCATGGTGTTGTTGGGTTTGCAAAAGCTGCAAGATGTTGAGCGGTTTGCCACGATGTTCCTGAACTACGATCTGTTGGCACAGCGGTGGGTTCGCTATGGATATGTCTATCCGTTCGTTGAAACGGGGGCGGGTCTGCTCATGATGGCGGGTGTTCTTACATGGCTGTCTGCACCCGCTGCGCTGTTCGTGGCAAGCATCGGCGCAATAAGTGTGTTCAAGGCGGTCTACATCGACAAACGTGAACTCAAGTGCGCCTGTGTCGGCGGTGACAGCAAAGTTCCACTGGGGTTTGTGTCGCTTACCGAAAACCTGATGATGGTTGGCATGGCGATCTGGATGCTCTCGAAGCTGTGATAACAAATCGTTTGACCTTCCACCTACAGGAAGGCTTAGCGATATCCAAAAGACGAAAGGGTCAGTGCTTTCAATGAAATCGATTATCGCAATTGCCGCTATTCTAGTTGCGGGTGGCGTGGGCTACGCGATGTGGCCCGCAGCACCACAAACCGCCGCGTCTGACACCGTTGTCAGTATGGAGCATGAGGCCCTCGCCGATGTGCTGTTGCCTGAAACGTTGTCGCAGAATGCCCAGATCGGGCAACTTGGATTTGAAGCCAAGTGCGCAGCTTGCCACGGGGTGAATGCGGCGGGCCAAGATGGCGTTGCACCGCCACTGGTCCACATCATTTACGAGCCAAGCCACCATGGTGATGAGGCATTCCAACGTGCCGTAGCCTTGGGCGTTCAGGCGCATCACTGGCCGTTTGGTGACATGCCGCCTGTTGAGGGTATAACAAGGGGCGATGTCACGATGATCGTCGCTTACATCCGCGAATTGCAACGTGCCAACGTGATCAACTGATCGCCAAAGACAAAACAAGAGGCTGGAAATAATGATGAAGACTATTCTACTCGCAGGCATGATTGGGTTTTGGGCAACTGGTGCGATGGCGCATTCCCCCCTCGATACAACGACACCTACCAATGAGGCCACTGTCACGGAGATGCCGACCGAAGTCTTGATGGACTTCAAAGGTGACATTCGTTTGACGCGGGTTGCTATCACACATGCCGACACGCCCAGCATGGACATGGACCTTGGCGAACAAACAGCGTTCACGCAGGAGTTTGCGTTGCCGATGCATGACATGGGAGCGGGTGTGTACGTCGTAGAATGGCGCGGACTTGGTGCTGATGGTCATGCCTTGAATGGCACCTTCAGCTTTACCGTCGAAGAATGATGCCTGATCTGTTCGGTCTGGCAGCCATCGCCACAAAATTCGCACTTTATCTTGGCGTGATGACTGCGGCAGGCACGGTGATGGCAACGTTAATTTTTCGGCTGGATCGCACACGAGGTCTGGCCGTGGCATTCGCTGTTCTGGGGTTGATTGCAACGATCCTCGCCTTTTCACTGCGCGGTGCCAATCTGACGGGCGATGTCAGCGGCATGACTGATCCAGAGATGCTGGGCCTGCTATGGACGACACCTGTCGGTACCGCATTACTGTTACGTTTGGTGGGTCTTGGTCTGTTGATCGCTGGCCTGTTCATGGGCCGCGTTGGAACTTGGGTCTCGGTATTGGGTGGTGTCATCGCGATCTGGTCATTCGATCACGTGGGCCACGTCTCTAGCCGTGACACGACACTGCTAGACATCGCTTTGATGTTACACTTGTTGGCCGTTGCGCTGTGGATTGGTGTTCTTACGCCACTGAAACGCTTGGCATCATCTTCCAACACCTATTCTTCGGCTGCGGATGTGGGGCATCGATTTGGTGTTGTTGCCACTTTCACTGTCCCAGTGCTTATCATTTTGGGTGGCTATATGGGGTACGAGTTGGTCGGTTCGTTCTCCGCGCTCATTAGCACAGGATACGGGCAGGCATTGATCATCAAGGTGCTGCTGGTTGGTCTGCTTTTGGGGCTGGCTGCTGGCAACAAGCTTCGTTTCATCCCCGCGCTTCGTGCGGGCGATACGGCAGCGGCAAACCATCTTTCCAAAATTATTTCAATCGAATGGCTGGTTATCCTTGCCGTGCTGGGAACGACCGCTGTTCTCACAACAAACCTTGCTTTGCCAACATGAGGCACCACATGAACAGACGACACTTCTTGGCTACCGTCTCGGCCACAGCAATATTACCTATGTCCACATTCGCAGCCCAAGACACGTTGCGACTGAAGGCAGAAGCGGTGACGCAGCAAATCCTATCTGACGGAGATGGTGCAACATCCATGCTTGGCTTCAACGGATCAATGCCAGGTCCAGAACTTCGGGTGCTGCGTGGGGAACGGGTCACCATTGATGTCGAGAACGGGCTTGATGAAGGCACAGCGGTACATTGGCACGGCATCAGGTTGGAAAACCAGATGGACGGGGTGCCGATGTTGACGCAAGAGTTGATCGAACCTGCCGACACCAAAACCTATAGCTTTGTCCCGCCTGATGAGGGCACATATTGGTATCATTCGCATTATATTTCTCATGAACAGGTCGCACGTGGCATGATGGGTGCGTTGATCGTTGAGGATGAAACACCCCCAGATGTGGATCATGACATCACTGTGCTGATGTCGGATTGGCAGATGCAGGAAGATGGTAGCCTGTCAGATGAGTTCGCCGATATGCACAGTGTCGCCCACGGTGGTTACATGGGGAATTTTGCCCGTGCGTTCCTGTCCCGAGATCAGGTGAAAACTGGGGATCGGGTCAGGTTTCGTCTTATCAACGCCGCCACGAACCGCATTTTCCCTGTAGCGGTAAGCGGCGTTATCGGATCGGTCGTAGCATTGGATGGTATGGCCCTGCCCGAGCCACGTCCGATCACAGAACTTACCCTCGCACCTGCACAACGCGCAGACCTGATCGTGGATATCACGGGCCCTGTTGGGTTTGATATGTTGACCCGCCAGGGTCCATATCGATTGGCTGATCTGGCTGTGAGTGGCACAAATACAGATAGGCAAGCTGGACCGATCATGGCTCTGTCACCGCCCGACCTGCCAACACCAACTGAACCCACGCAACATCTGACGTTGACGATGATGGGTGGTGCAATGGGTGGTCGCCATGATGGCGACAACATCTGGGCCTTTAACAACGTCTCGGACCTACAAGGCGACCCATTCGGATCATTTCAAAAAGGTGAGAC
>JAGSGK010000176.1 GCA_023955215.1 Paracoccaceae bacterium | reverse complement strand
CTACCAGATCAGCCAAACGGGTTCTGCCTGATGGCAAATATCGCGATTGCGATTGAAGCAGCCAAGGCCAAAGGATTGGCTGGCCGCGTTGCTGTCTTGGATTGGGACGTACACCACGGCAACGGCACAGAAGCGATCTTTTATGACCGTGATGACGTGTTAAGCATTAGCATACATCAGGAACACAATTACCCGCTCGACACGGGCGATATTGAAGACCGCGGACAAGGTGATGGTGTTGGTTTTAATCTCAACGTGCCCCTACCTGCAGGTGCAGGTCACACTGCCTATCTTCATGCAATGGATCGCATCGTGGGGCCCGCAATCGAGGCCTATAATCCTGACATCATTATCGTTGCCTGTGGGTTTGACGCAGCTGTGATTGACCCGCTTTCCACGATGCTGGCGACGGCGGATACTTTCCGCCAAATGACGCTGAAAATTATGGCGGTTGCCGACAAAGTTTGTAACGGAAAATTGGTCCTCAACCACGAGGGTGGCTATTCCGAAGTCTACGTTCCCTTCTGCGGCCATGCGACGCTAGAGGCATTGTCGGGCAGTTCAATCACAGCGCCCGATCCCTTCCAACGCGCCTTTGCCTGTCGCCAACCGGGTGAACGCCTTGATGCATTTTTGATTTCGGAGATTGATAGAATGGCCAACATTCTCGAACTATAATCTGACTGCACTTGAAAGCGGGCCCTAACGGCCAAACATGTTAACAAAGTTATCGATAGGTCCCAAATGCCCACTCCCAATCCAGATGCCCTAAATTTCTTACAAACGCGCCGGTCTCGTCCCGCTAAAACACTATCCATGCCGGTGCCGAAACGGTCAGAGTTGGGGCAGTTGCTCACCGCTGCTGCCCGTACACCCGACCATGGAAAGCTAGAGCCGTGGCGCTTTATAGTTATCGAAAAAGCAGCAATGCCGCGCATGGCTGATATCGCCGAAGCGCGTGGTAAGGCGCTTGGTTTGGACAGCGAGCAAGTCAAAAAGGGGCGTGGTCAATTTGATCTTGGTCACTTGGCGGTCGCTGTAATCGAAGTGCACAAGCCATCCGCAAAAGTGCCTGAACTTGAACAAACCTATTCTGCTGGCGCTGTATGCTTGGCTTTGCTGAATGCAGCCCTTGCTGCAGGTTGGGGTGCCAATTGGCTTAGCGGCTGGGTCAGCCATGATCGCGTATTTATGACCGATGCACTGGGTTTGGAACCGCATGAACGCATCGCTGGTTTCATCCACATTGCGACGGAAACCACAGCACCACCAGAACGCCCACGACCTGACGTTGGCGCAATGACATCATGGGTTAACGAATGATCTTACCCAGCTTTTTTGCAGCCTTGGGGCAGATGGGTGATCCACGGTTTCGACACGTCCTGATCAAGGGGGTTGGGCTGACGATTGCGTTGTTGATCATCGTAACCACCAGCTTTGTTTTACTAATTAACTACATTACGGGCGAGTCTGCCTTCTTCCAATTCTTGGGAAGTGTGCGCTGGATTTCTGACCTCATCAGCTGGGGGTCATTTTTTCTGATTTCGTTCTTGTCCATCTTTTTGATGGTACCCGTTGCCTCGGCAATCACATCACTATTTTTGGACGAGGTCGCACAGGCCGTTGAGGACAAACACTATCCCCACCTCCCACAGGTCCAATCTGTTCCATTTGGTGAAGCGATGCGGGACACAGTAAACTTTTTAGGCGTGTTGATTGGGGCTAATTTCCTAGCCCTGTTTTTGTATGTCCTATTTTCATTCGCGGCACCGTTAATCTTTTGGGCGCTGAACGGTTTCTTATTGGGCCGCGAATATTTTACCTTGGCCGCGATGCGACGTGTTGGGCGCACTCAGGCCAAGGTCATGCGCAAACAACACAGAGGCACTATTTGGGTGGCAGGAATTTTGATGGCGATGCCGCTTTCTATTCCGCTGCTCAACCTGATCATCCCAATTTTAGGTGCGGCGACCTTTACCCATCTGTATCACCGTATTTCAGCGTATCGAGCTTAAAGAACTCCATTTCACTGATCTGTACTTTTTCAGACAAAATGATCGCTGAAATGATCCCCCATGCGACCAAGGCAATAGCCGTTGTGATGATCGCCTTTTTGGGCAGGTTGTGCACCTGAGGAGAACCCGCGTGTGTGCCCGGTTCAACCTTACCCACATCGCCTTGCGTTTGTACTTTGAACGGCAGGACGATCAAAAATGTCATCCACCAGATGACTGCCAATAATACCAATGCTGAAGTTATACCCATGATTTACACCTGCTCCAATTCTACAAGACAGCCGTTAAAGTCCTTGGGGTGCAGGAACAAAACTGGTTTTCCATGCGCCCCAATTTTTGGCTCGCCGTTCCCTAAAACTCGCGCACCTGTTTCAACAAGGTGATCGCGGGCTTGAATGATGTCATCGACCTCATAACAAACGTGATGCATTCCACCAGCGGGGTTCTTTTCCAGAAAGCTGATGATCGGGCTGTTTTCGCCCAATGGATATAGCAGCTCAATCTTTGTGTTCGGCAGTTCAATGAACACAACAGTCACACCGTGATCAGGTTCATCCTGCGGTTCGCCAACTTTTGCGCCCAGTGCATTGCGGTACTGATCAGCTGCGGCCTCAAGATCAGGCACAGCAATCGCAAGGTGGTTTAATCTGCCAATCATGGTTTTCCCCGAAGTTAGACGCATTGCTGCTTTATGCGGCCCATCCGCAACAAGAGCAAGCGACGCACCGCCGCACCCCAAATTTACCGCCATAATTAACGGGCTGTTAGCCAAGGATGCGTAGCCTCTGAGTCGAAGTAGATTTTATGAGGTAGGACCATGGACAACAACGACCCTTTCAGCCCAAATTTACCTGCCCCAACCGCTAACCGCCCCTTGCTAGGACTGACGGTGTTAGTGATCGAAGATAACAAATTTGCCTGTGAGGCGATGAGATTACTTTGCCTTCGCAGTGGCGCACGCATTCGTCGTGCAGACAGTTTGCGATCAGCGCGGCGACACCTACAAGTCTATCGCCCCTCTGTTGCAATCATCGATCTTGGGCTGCCGGATGGCAATGGTGAGGATCTGATCAAAGACCTTGTTGAAGATACATCGCGCCCCTTAATTGTTTTGGGAACATCCGGTGATCCACACTCACGTGATACGGCAATGACAGCGGGTGCCGATGGGTTCCTGGCCAAACCAATCACGTCACTGGCCGCATTTCAGGAGACGATCCTGGCCTGCCTTCCCGCCGATCGCCACCCACATGGGCCACGGATTATTTCGGACGAAAAGATCAATCCCGATCCGATCGCGTACCAAGATGATATGGCCCATGTTGTGGATGTTCTTGAGGACAACAAAGATGATCGAACGCTGGACTATGTCGCCCAATTTCTCAGTGGTGTTGCCCGTAGTGCAAAAGACCACGGCTTGCTAAAAGCGACCGAAGCGTTGGCGGCTAGACGTGACGCTGGCCAACCTTCCGCATCTGAAACGGCGCAAATAGTTGGACTCATTCAACAACGGCTAACTGATCGAATGGCAATCTAAATAGGGTTTAAAGGGCTGGGTCACTGTTGGGACGAACCAATCGCGTTAGGTCGCTTAAGCGTTCGTTCTGCCGCCCATTCGCATCAAAGTTAGAAGGGTCTAACCACGCTTTGAAAGCCTCTTTTAGCGCCGGCCATTCACTATCGATTGATGCAAACCATGCTGTATCGCGATTGCGGCCCTTAACAATTGCAGCTTGGCGAAACACACCCTCATAGCTCAGCCCTAGACGCTGCGCAGCGCGACGTGATGGGATATTGGCTGCGTTACACTTCCATTCATAACGACGGTACCCAACTTCAAAGGCCCATTGCATCATCAAGTACATTGCTTCGGTTGCTGCAGGGGTTCGCTGAAGTCTGGGGCTCATATTGATATGGCCAACTTCAATTGACCCTGCTTCGGGTGAAATCCGCAAAAAGCTCGCGACTCCCTCGAAAGCGCCAGTGCGCAAATTCTTAATTACGTAGAATACTGTATCTGTAAGCCCTGCAACTTCCCTCACCCACCGGTGATACTGAGACGAAGACGAGAACGGGCCATAGGGCAAATAATCCCACACTTGATCGTGCCCCTCAAACACCCGAAACAAGAGCGCTGCGTGTTTTTCCGCATCAAGCCGTTCAAGCTGGCAATAATTACCCATCAGCACATCCTGATTGGGATACGGCGGTACAGACCAGTTTTCGACGACGGGGCCAACATTGGCAGGGGTTTGATCAGAGCGTGTCATCGCCAAATACTAGGCTGTTTTCCGCTGCAGTCCAATCCCTAGTTGCGCTGCGCGAAACCCACAGGGCCAGCCACGCAAAAAGGGCGGGTAGCTTTCACACTACACCGCCCTCAAATTGATTTCCTTTAAAACTTAGTCCTGCGGGATAACGCGCAAGCCCAGCTCCATAAGCTGATCAGCCATCGGTTCAGACGGTGCCGACATCATCAAGTCCTCAGCACGTTGGTTCATTGGGAACAAAATAACTTCACGGATGTTCGCCTCATCGGCCAACAACATCACGATGCGGTCGATCCCAGCAGCACAACCACCGTGGGGCGGAGCACCGTATTGGAATGCGTTGACCATACCGCCAAACCGTTTTTCGACTTCTTCTTTGCCGTAACCAGCAATTTCAAAAGCTTTGAACATAATTTCTGGTTTGTGGTTCCGGATCGCACCTGACACCAATTCATAACCGTTGCACGCAAGATCATACTGATAGCCCAAGACTTCCAATGGGTCGCCTAGCAGCGCGTCCATTCCACCTTGTGGCATTGAGAACGGGTTGTGTTCAAAATCAATCTTACCGGTTTCTTCGTCTTTTTCGTAGATCGGGAAATCAACGATCCAAGCGAATGCAAAGCGGTTTTTGTCGGTAAGACCAAGCTCTTCGCCGATCACATTACGGGCACGACCAGCAACACCTTCAAAGGCTTTAGGCTTACCACCTAAGAAGAACGCGGCGTCGCCGACATCCAGACCAAGCTGTTGACGAATTGCTTCAGTGCGCTCTGGACCGATATTTTTCGCGAGCGGTCCAGCGGCTTCCATACCACCGGCCACTTCACCAGATTTAAGTTTGGCTTGCGCCTCTTTTACTGTGATGCCCATTTCCTGCGCAACAGCATCCGCTGTTTTTTCGCGCCAGAAGATGTAGCCCATGCCAGGCAAACCTTCTTTTTGCGCAAACGCATTCATACGGTCACAGAACTTGCGGCTGCCACCTTTTGGCGCAGGAATGGCGCGAATTTGTGTACCGTCTTGCTCAAGTAACTTCGCGAAGATCGCAAAACCAGAGCCCGCAAAGTGCTCGGACACAATTTGCATTTTGATTGGATTGCGAAGGTCAGGTTTATCAGAGCCATACCAAAGAGCCGCATCTTTATAAGAAATCTGCGTCCAATCACGGTCAACATTCCGGCCACCACCAAATTCTTCAAACACGCCAGCGATGACAGGTTCGATGGTGTCAAACACGTCCTGTTGGGTGACAAAGCTCATCTCAAGGTCGAGTTGGTAGAAGTCTGTAGGCGAGCGATCCGCACGTGGATCTTCATCGCGGAAACACGGTGCAATCTGGAAGTATTTGTCAAAGCCAGAAACCATCAACAATTGTTTGAATTGCTGAGGAGCCTGCGGCAAAGCGTAAAACTTGCCCGGGTGCAGACGTGAAGGCACCAAGAAATCGCGTGCACCTTCAGGTGAAGACGCTGTGATGATTGGTGTTTGGAATTCTTTAAAGCTTTTGTCCCACATGCGCTTGCGGATCGACGTAACGACATCAGACCGCATAATCATGTTCTTCTGCATCTTCTCACGACGCAGATCGAGGTAGCGATATTTCAGGCGTGTTTCTTCTGGATATTCTTGATCACCGAAAACCATGAGCGGCAATTCAGATGATGCGCCCAAGACTTCAAGGTCACGCACAAACACTTCGATTTCGCCCGTTGGGATCTTGGCATTCACCAACTCAGCATCACGCGCCTTAACTGTACCGTCGATACGGATGCACCATTCAGAACGTACCTTTTCAAGCTCAGCAAATACCGGGCTATCTGGGTCACACAACACCTGGGTGATCCCATAGTGGTCGCGAAGATCGATGAACAAAATGCCACCGTGGTCGCGGACGCGATGAACCCAACCAGAAAGGCGGATGGTGTCCCCAACATTAAGTGCTGTCAGGTCTGCGCAGGTATGGCTACGATATTCGTGCATGGGATGGTCCCCTCTGTGGGCGAAAAACTTTGGGCAGGTACACCGCTCAGCGGCTCAGAAGTCAAGACGAATGGACTATTCTGGCATCAAATAACGGCTAAATATGATCCAATTCTGCAAGAATGACCTCCCTTAACAGCATGTCGCGGCATTCTTCGAGTACTACATCT
>JAGSGK010000022.1 GCA_023955215.1 Paracoccaceae bacterium | reverse complement strand
GCTGCAAACTGGTCGAAAAACTAGGACAGGAAAAACGAAGTTAGGAGCAAACTAATGCAAGAATGGTGGCGAAGCGCCGTAATCTATCAGGTGTATCCCCGTTCTTTTCAGGATAGCACCGGAAATGGTGTTGGTGATCTGGCTGGGATCACACAAAGATTGGATCATATTGCTGAATTGGGAGTCGATTGCATCTGGCTGTCTCCAATTTGCACATCGCCACAGGCTGACATGGGGTATGATGTATCTGACTACACCTCTGTTGATCCATTATTTGGCGATATGGCTGCATTTGATGATTTGATCGCGGGCGCGCATGCGCGAGGGCTGAAAGTCATTGTCGACCAAGTGTTGTCGCACACGTCAGATCAACACGCATGGTTCAAACAATCCCGCCTGAGCCGTGATAATGACAAAGCCGATTGGTATGTCTGGGCTGATCCAAAACCTGATGGATCGCCGCCAACAAACTGGCATAGCCATTTCGGCGGTCCCGCTTGGGAATTTGATCCAGGACGAGGGCAATATTACCTCCATAACTTTCTTGCGTCGCAGCCTGATTTGAATTTTCACAATCCAGATGTCGTTGATGCGATTCTGGATACGTGTAAGTTTTGGCTGGATCGTGGTTTGGACGGTTTCCGTTTGGATACGGTAAATTACTATTTCCACGATCAACAATTGCGATCAAACCCACCCGCACAGGCCACCCCGCAGGTTATGGCGACTGATTTGTATGGGATGCAAAACAACATTTACAACAAGACACGGCCTGAAAACTTGGTGTTTTTGGAACGCCTGCGTGCGCTTACAGATCAGTATGATGACATTATGATGGTCGGTGAAGTTGGTGAAATGGGTCGGCGTTCGATTGAAATTATGGGTGAATACACAGCGGGCACTGAACGTTTGCACATGTCCTATAGCTTTGCCATGTTGGGCCCCGATTTCAATGCAGAGCATTTTCGCAATTGTATCGAAGGATTTCAATCAGGTGCACCAGACGGTCACCCTTATTGGTCATTCAGCAATCACGATGTTCCGCGTCAGGTCACTCGATGGGGCGATCACGCGGTATCCGACGATGCGATTGCACGATTGGCCTGTGCGATGCTGATGTCATTTGAAGGCACAATAGGTATCTATCAAGGCGAAGAATTGGGGCAAACCGAAACCGAGCTGGTGTTCGAAGAACTGACCGATCCCCCCGCAATTCGGTATTGGCCTGCAATCAAAGGGCGCGATGGATGTCGTACCCCTATGACATGGGAAGGCGATACACCCAACGCAGGGTTTTCCGACGCCAAACCATGGTTGCCTGTAAAACCGCCACAGGCCGCACATGCGGTAGACCTACAAACCGATGATGGGATCTTGCCGTTTTATAAATTTATGATTGCGTTGCGTAAAAATAGTGATGTTTTGTCTCGTGGTAAAACGACATTCATTTCGCTGCCTGAACCGTTGTTGGCATTCATGCGCATACATAACGGGCAATGTATGACGTTTATTTTCAACTTGTCTAAAGACTCGCAAATTGTTCCGTTGTCTGCCGTTGCTGAAATAGCCTGTGGATCGGGCGCAGCCGTTGTAGGTGATGCCCTAAATTTAGATGGTAATGGGTTTGCGTATTTGTCCCACAGCGATGGTCGCGTGATTTAGATCAGGTGATCACATCCGGGGCCGTACGCCCAGTGATTGCCACCAAATCAGATAGGATAAGCGCCGCATCCCGTACGGGTTGTAGCACGGACATTACGTCCTGCTGTAGTCGATTAGGGTTGATTTCCAGCTGTTCCAGATAGATCCTGATTGTTGCACCTTGGGTGCCAGTGCCTGACAATCGAAACACGACCCGCGCGCCGCCGACAAATGAAATGCGTAACCCTTGGTTTGCTGACGTGGATCCGTCAACAGGATCAAGATAGCTAAATTCATCTGCGGTCTCTATGTCCAATGTACCGATTTTTTGACCGACCAAGTCACCCAATTTAGCCTGTAAACCGTTAATCATTTGGGTTGCTTTGTCACTTTCGACCGCTTCGTAGTCTAATCGTGAGTAGTAACACCGACCGTGGGTAGCCCAAAGATCATTCATCAAATCGGTTACTGACATTTTGGTTTCTGCCAGAATGTTCAACCACAAAAGCACCGCCCACAGTCCGTCTTTTTCGCGGACATGATCTGATCCTGTTCCTGCGCTTTCTTCGCCACACAGTGTGACTTTGCCTGCATCCAAAAGGTTGCCGAAAAATTTCCAACCAGTTGGAGTTTCATAACATGCAATACCCAAACTATCGGCGACGCGATCCACGGCACGCGATGTTGGCATGGATCGCGCGACCCCTGCCAAGCCACCCCGGTATGCTGGGGCCAAATGTGCCTTGGCTGTCAGTAGTGCCAAACTATCAGACGGCGTTATATAAGCGCCGCGGCCAACGATCATGTTGCGGTCGCCGTCCCCATCAGATGCGGCCCCAAAATCTGGAGCATCTGTGCCATACATTTTGTCCATCAATTGCTTGGCCCAAATCGGGTTCGGGTCAGGGTGTCCCTTGCCAAAATCCTCGCTTGGGATGCCGTTGATAACAGTGCCTTTGGCAGCCCCCAACATGTCCTCCAGAATGGCATGTGCGTAGGGGCCTGTTACGGCGTGCATTGCATCAAAACACATGGTGAACCCGTTAGCGAACAAGTTGTGTATTTTGTCAAAGTTCACAATTGATCGCATCAAAGTGGCGTAGTCTGCAACTGGGTCAACGATTTCGACCTCCATACTTTCGACAGATTGGATTCCGATTTCAGTCAAATCTATATCGTCGCAGGCCGCTATCTTAAAGAAATCCAAGGTCGCGGTGCGTTGAAAAATCTCGTCTGTGATCCGCTCAGATGCGGGTCCACCATTGCGGCCATTATACTTCAATCCAAAGTCTGCATCAGGCCCACCAGGGTTGTGACTTGCCGACAGGATCAATCCACCATCCGCCTTGCGCAAGCGGATCAGATGCGATGCAGCAGGGGTTGATAATATCCCCCCCTGTCCCACAATACATTTTGTGGCTCCATTTGCCGCCGCCATGCGTAGAATAATCTGGATAGCTTGATCGTTGTAAAACCGGCCGTCCCCGCCAACTATCAGTGTTTTCCCTTCGATCCCACCGATCCCATCAAAGATCGCTTGCACATAATTTTCTAGAAAGTGTGGTCGCCGAAACACTGCGGTCTGTTTGCGTAAACCGCTCGTACCCGGTTTTTGACCTTCAATAGGGGTCGTCCTAACGATTTGCGTTGGCATGTTTCATACTCCCTTTATTATACATCTGTTTTGATGCGTTCCTTTGAAAAAACGACAACACTGTTTGCTTTGATCAGTGTACCTGAAATTGGCTTTGTCGCATCCGCAGCACCAGTGTCGAAACTTCGGACCCAATGTTCACCAATCGGCAGGCTTGGAACCGTTATGTCAACGGCATCCCCTCGGTTCAAAATAACCAACAGTGCCCGTTGGCGATGTACATAAGATGGGGATCCAGCGGCGGTTCGCAATTCAGCAACAAGCATCCCCGCATTCGGATCATCCCAATCTGTCTGTTTCATTGGTTTTCCGTCTGCGCGACGCCAAAAAAGATCAGATTCCCCATCATATTCGCGTTGCCGAGAATGAAGGAACCTTGTCTGTCGCAACAACGGATGTTCGTCACGAAACGTGATGGCTTGCTGGCAAAATTCCAAGAACGGATCTGTTTCATCAGGCCAGTTCACCCAACCCAATTTATTGTCCTGGCAGTAGACGTTGTTGTTGCCGCTCTGCGAATTGCTAAGTTCATCGCCAGCAAGTAGCATTGGTGTGCCTTGGGACAACATCAGTGTCGCAAACATATTACGTTTGCGTTGTAATCGCGCAGCTTCCAGATCAGGATCATTCGAGGGTCCTTCGACACCCATATTTTCGGAGTGGTTGTTGGAGTGTCCGTCCCGTCCGTCTTCGCCGTTGGCCAAATTGTGTTTCTGATTATAGCTGACAGTATCTTGCAACGTGAAACCGTCGTGAGCGGTCAGGAAATTGAGCGAAGATGTTGCAGGGCGTCCATCATGGTCAAAATACGGGGCGGATCCAACCAATCGTTCAGCCATTGGTTTGATTTTACCGGGATCATTGCGCCAAAATCCGCGAACATCATCGCGGTATTTATCATTCCATTCCGCAAATGGCGCAGGGTAAGCTCCCAACTGATATCCACCGGGTCCAATATCCCAAGGTTCAGCAATCAGTTTTACCTGATTTAGGACAGGGTCTTGCCCAATCGCGCGGAAAAATGGGCCATCGCGTTCAAACCCTTGCGCTGTTCGGCCAAGGCTCGAACACAGGTCGAACCTAAACCCGTCAACATGCATAACCTGAACCCAATACCGCAAGCTATCCATCACAAGACGGATGACGGCAGGGTTTTCAAAATTCAATGTGTTGCCACAGCCTGAATCATCAATGTAGTAGCGCGGGTTATCATGCAGTCGATAGTAGCTCGCGTTGTCCAAACCCCGAAACATCAGGGTCGGACCAAGTTCTGACCCTTCGGCGGTGTGATTGTAAACCACATCCAAGATGACTTCGATCCCGGCCGCATGAAACCGGCGTACCATCTGTTGAAATTCGGCAATATCGGACCCTTGCATGTAACGCGGATCGGGCGCGAAAAACCCATATGTCATATACCCCCAGTAATTCGTGAGTCCGCGATCCAGTAAAAACTTTTCATTCAGAAAAGCCTGAACAGGTAATAATTCAACGGCGGTGACGCCCAATTTGTTCAAATGATCCAAGATCGGTTCAGATGACATCGCCGCATATGTTCCAGGATTATTGGTCTCCGGATGACCGGCAGTCAGACCTTTGACATGCGCTTCGTAGATCACTGATTTTTTCAAAGGATGGCCCGGTGCAGTCACTGCTCCCCTGTCAAAATACGGGTCGACAACCACACTGCGTGGCATGTACGGGGCGCTGTCGGCCGAATTGAAGCTGAGGTCTTTGTCAGTGTGCCCTGGCTGATATGTGAACAGGGCATCGTTCCATATTGGGTGGCCCGTCAACTGTTTTGCGTATGGGTCGATCAACAGTTTATTTGCATTGAAACGGTGCCCCTTGGTCGGTTCAAACGGGCCGTCCATTCGAAATCCGTACTTTTGCCCTTTCGTCATTCCAGGAACATATCCGTGCCAAACATGGCCCTGACGTTCTGGAAGCGAGATGCGCTGAACCTCAGTTCCTGCATCGTCAAAAAGGCACAAAGTGACGGTTGTTGCGTGGCGTGAAAAAACTGCAAAATTTACACCATCAGGATCCAGCGTCGCGCCAAGGGGTGCGGACTGACCTGGTCGGATTTCAAATTGGGACATTATGAGTGTTTTGCTTCCGTCAATGTGTCGTAAATATCTTTGTAGGCCTGCGAAGATGCTTTCCAACCAACAGGCTGTTTCATCCCGTTGCGCTGCAGCACGCGCCACATCTTTTTGTCTGCAAATACATCAATCAAGCGGACAAATGCATTTGACAATGCTTGTGCGTTGATCGGAAAGAATTGGATTCCAGTCGCGACCTTCCTTGCCAAGGCAGCAGGGGATGCATTGATAACCGTATCGGCAAGCCCGCCCGTCAAGGCAACGACTGGCACGGTGCCATAGCGCAACCCGTAAAGCTGAGTCAGGCCACACGGTTCAAATCGCGAAGGGACAAGGATCGCATCGCCGCCTGCCATCATCTGGTGCGAAAGGGCTTCGTCATAACCGATCTTGACAGACAGGTTCTTGTGATTTTCCGCGGCCTTCGCCAACGCAACTTCTAACTTTGGATCACCTGATCCCAGCAGTGCCAATTGCCCACCATTATCCAAAAGTACGGGCAGCGCGTCTAACAACAGGTCGATGCCTTTTTGTTCTGTTAGTCGGGACACCAAAACACACAAAGGTCCAGATGACGCACCAAGCTTGAACGTCTTGCGCAGTGCTTGCTTGTTCGCTGCCTTGCCGGTTGGGGCCTTAAAGGGTTTGATGTTGCGGTCCGTTTCTGGGTTCCATTCGCTTAGGTCAATCCCGTTCACGATACCTGATAAGTCAGCCTGACGTGATCGTAGCACCCCATCCATGCCAATGCCAAAATCAGGGGTCAGCAATTCTTCTGCATAAGTCTGTGATACAGTGTTAATCCTGTCCGCACCTATCAACCCCGCTTTTAATGCCGAAATCTGCCCCCAGAATTCAAAATTGTCTGATTTAAATCGGGACGGATCAAGGCCCAGGGTTGCTAATTTCTCAGCCGGTGCATTTCCATGAAACGCGATGTTATGGATCGTAAACACAAAAGGTACAGTTGTGTTGGTGCCGCGCATATATTCTGGCGTTAGCCCAGCTTGCCAATCGTGACCGTGCACCACATCAGGTCGCCAGCCATCAATTCCATCTGCTGCGATCGATGCCCCAACCTTACACAGGGCCGCAAACCGTTCAGGATTGTCTGACCAATCAGACCCCGTCGCATCCCCGTAAATCGCTCCATCACGATTATATAGGTGTGGCGCATCAAGGATAAGTAGATCCAGATCTGCTATTTTGACAGCCAGAATCTTTGCCGGGCCACCAAACAAATCAGAGTGTTCAGCCACAACTTTCGACGTTTGGACTTGTGCCAGAACTGTACGGTACCCGGGCAAAAGAACGCGTACATGTACACCGTGGTCTGCCAATGCCTTGGGCAATGCTCCCGCGACATCAGCCAATCCACCTGTCTTTACCAGCGGTGCGCATTCGGACACAATGAAAAGAACATTCGTCACTGTGAGTCAGCCCTTTTGTCCAACATATCTTGGGTGATTAAGGTGACACCCCGATCTGTAACACGGAACCATTTTTCATCTTCACCCCGGTCTTCTCCAACAACCAGTCCTTGTGGGATAACTACGCCGCGATCCACCACAACGTTGCGTAAAATAGCTGATCTGTTCACCACCACTTCTGGCAGGACCACCGCATGATCCAACACCGCATAGGAGTTCGTGTGAACGTTCGTGAACAAAACTGAATTTCGCACTTCGGTTCCTGAAATAATGCAACCACCGGCTATCATGGATGAAATTGCAATACCACGCCTGCCACTTTCATTGTGAATGAACTTTGCTGGGGGAACTGCTTCGTTATAGGTCCAGATTGGCCAAGTTTTATCCCAAAGGTCAAGTTCCGGTGTAAAGCCGGTTAGGTCGATATGCGCTTCCCAAAACGCGTCAACTGTACCGACATCTTTCCAATATGCAGGTGCGCCGTCTTGGCGGACACAGCTTTCGTCAAATCGATGGGCCATGGCTTTGCCGTTTTCCACGATCTGCGGGATCAAGTCGCTGCCAAAATCATTGGTGGAATTCGGGTCCTGAGCATCTTTTTGAAGCAACTCACGCAAGTAGGCCCAGTCAAAAACATATATACCCATCGACGCCAGCGACATATCTGGATCTTCTGGTGTGCCGGGCGGATCAGATGGTTTTTCAAGAAAACTGGTAATTCGCCCATCTTTGTCAGTGGCCATAACACCAAAAGCGGCTGCATCTGCGCGCGGCACGGTCAGGCACCCGACCGTCACGTCAGCACGACTTTCGACGTGCTGACGCAGCATAATTTCATAGTCCATTTTGTAGATGTGATCTCCAGCCAGAATGACCACGTAATCTACATTATAGCTGTCTACGATATCAATATTTTGGGTAACTGCGTCGGCGGTGCCTTTGTACCAATTTTCTGTCCCATCACGTTGCGATGCAGGAAGTACGTCTAGAAATTCATTCCGTTCAGCACGGAAAAAGCTCCAACCGCGCTGGGTATGCCGGATCAAGCTATGTGCTTTGTATTGGGTTGCCACAGCAATTTTTCGAATACCTGAATTCACAGCATTGGACAGTGCAAAATCGATGATACGTGCCTTGCCGCCAAAGGGCACCGCTGGCTTCACCCTGCGATCCGTCAGTTCCTTCAAACGACTGCCCCGCCCGCCTGCCAGAACAAACGCCATCGATCGTTGGGTTATTCTTTGTGTGCGCATATTGGAAACTCCTGATTGTGAGGATTATGATGGACTTTTCAGAACGATAACTGACAGCGGTGGTAGCGTTAGGGACAAGGACTGCATATGCCCGTGTGCGGCGCTCTTGGTAGTTACCCTCCCACCCAAATTGCCACGATTGTCCCCGCCATAAATGGCTGCGTCAGTATTTAGGGCTTCTTTCCACCGTCCCGCGGTCGGAATACCTATTTGAAAGTTTAGTCTTTCAACTGGTGTAAAGTTGCAGACAACCAATACACTTTGCGCTTCATCCGTGCCTTTGCGAAGGTAGGCCGTGACTGACTGTACGGGATCATTGCACACCCATTCGAACCCGCCTGTTTCGCAATCCTTTTCATGCAACGCGGGTGTGTTTCGGTACAGTTCATTTAGATCACGAACCAGCGTTTGAATCCCCTTGTTGGCAGGTTGTTCTGCTGCTTCCCAGTTGAGGTCGGCGTCGTGGTTCCATTCTTCGGGTTGAGCGAATTCACACCCCATGAATAGCAGCTTTTTACCAGGTTGGGTCCACATGAACGCGTAGTAAGCCCGAAGATTAGCAAATTTCTCCCAATCTGTTCCTGGCATCTTATCTATCATCGACCCTTTACCATGCACCACTTCGTCATGGCTGATCGGCAGGATGAAATTTTCAGTAAAGGCCCAATCGATAGGGAACGTCATCAAATGATGGTCGTGATGGCGATAGATCGGATCGCGTTCCATGTAACGCAATGTGTCATTCATCCAGCCCATATTCCATTTGTACCCAAACCCAAGACCACCACTGTGAACAGGTTGTGAAACCCCCGGAAACGAAGTGCTTTCTTCAGCAACGGTCATCACCGACGCGTCTGCGCCATAGACCGCGACGTTCAGGTCTTGCAGGAATTCGATCGCTTCATAATTTTCGCGGCCGCCGTCCTTGTTGGGCATCCACTCGCCGTCGACGCGCGAATAATCACGGTATAACATGGACGCAACCGCATCCACGCGCAGCCCGTCCAAACGGTATTCTTCCAACCAGTACAGTGCGTTTGCGACGTAATAATTTTTGACCTCACGCCGACCATAGTTTGGGATTAGGGTATTCCAATCTTGATGAAACCCTTCGCGTGGGTCAGCGTGTTCGTACAGGGCCGTTCCATCAAATCGTTCCAAGCCGTGCGGGTCTGTTGGGAAATGCCCTGGAACCCAGTCCAGTAAAACACCAATGCTTGCGTTATGCGCGGCTTCAACGAAAGCACGGAATTCATTTGGCAGGCCAAAGCGGATCGTCGGTGCATACATCCCAACAGGTTGATACCCCCATGATCCGTCGAATGGGTATTCGGTGATTGGCAACAGCTCAATATGGGTGAACCCCATGTGTTTGACGTATCCAACCAGATCACGGGCCAACTCAACATAAGACAGCGGTCTGCCATTGTCGTCGTACCGACGACGCCACGATCCCAGGTGAACTTCGTAAATCGATATTGGCTGACCTCGATCATTGTGGGCCGCACGAGTTTCCATCCATGCGCTGTCCTGCCAGTCGTAGCTGTCGATGTTACGCACGATCGATGCTTTTTCTGGAGGGTGCTGGGACCCGAACCCCACCGGATCGGCCTTGTCACGCACTATGCTATCAGCACCTGTGACCCGAAACTTGTAAAGCGCACCTTCATGCAAATCTGGAACAAAAATTTCCCATACACCGGTGCCACCAGTCGGGCACATGGAATTTCGCCCACCATCCCAATCGTTAAAATCTCCGACCACACTGACTAGTTTGGCGTTAGGGGCCCAAACCGCAAAGTGCACACCCTCAGTACCTTGATGTATTTTCGTGTTCGCACCTAATACACGCCAAAGCTGCTTGTGGGTGCCTTCGCCTATCAGGTATTGGTCAATACTGGAAATTGCGGGATCATATGATTTTGGGTTCTGGGTCATTTGTTTCTGTCAATACTCTATACCTAACGGCGATAGGTTCAACCACTCTAAACATTATTATGCCTTAAAATTCCAATTAGGCTCTATTAGGGCGTGTAGGTACGTATATTCGACTGTTTTTATTAGAAAGCCGCAACCAACGGACAGGCAACAAATTGTTACCTGTCCGTTAAGCCATGGTGTAGCCATCCATCTAGAATTCGCCCCTCGAAAAAATCCACTAGGTTTATTGAGAGCCAATCAATGTCGCAGGTCGCGTAAGTTAGCAATTGGGAAACCAACCAGTAAACTAAAGAGCCGTTGCTAGTTTCAGCATGATCGACAGCAAAAAAGTTCACAGGCCGACGTTCATGCTGCTGGGTGCACGAGTTTCGAGTTTAACGGGCCGCACCCGCAGCATGTTGAGGTGGACGTCAAGGTCAGCTAAGGGCCGAAATCCTCCAACTTTGCGAGGAATTTCAAAAAGTTTGCGAGCTCTTTGTTCAATCTGCCGACGAGCATAGCTTTCGATATCAAGATATTCGGTGACCTCGCGACCAAACTTTTATTCTGATCTGTCATCCGAGTTGTCGTAAATCTGCATGCCACGATAATGTACTGCACGCACGGCTCGATTGATTGCCGTCACTTCACGTAGTTTCAGAGGGCTTGGCCGAATTGGATCGATCCTCCAGCGAGGCACTTGCTTCTTGATGTACGCATATCTGCCAGTATCGCAGAAATCAGAAAGATGGCAAGTATTGCTAGAGAACAAACAATGGAGACGACATCATGCAAAACACATCAAACCTTTTGGACGCGGTTCAGGTCTATTTCGACGCATTATACGAATGTGACATCGTTAAGCTGAACGCAGTGTTCCACGAAACCTCCAGCCTGTTTGACGCGGACAACGGTAAGATTTTCGCAGAACCGATTGAGAGCTTTAGTCGTGATGTTTCCACGCGCACTTCACCTGCCAGCAAGAAGCAGGAACGCGAGGAAGAAATCCTGATGATCGATTATCTTTCACCGATCAGCGCCACGGTTAAGATTAGATTGCGCGCCCATCAAAGTGTGTTCGTGGACCACCTTGGTTTCGTCCTCGGTGAAAACGGATGGAAAATCGTTTCCAAGATTTGGCATCTGGAGCGCACTGTAGAAATCGCCTGACATTTACGGCATTCCACTTGCGCACAGGGCGTTGTCTGTAAACTATGTTCTGCAAATGCCCGTCGCGGGCTGCTAAACTTGGAGAACATAATGACGAACCGTTTGGATCAAGGGATGGCCGTGCGCCGCGAAGTGTTGGGCGACGCACATGTTGATCGTGCAGAGGCGGCCAAGACGCCCTTTGACCAACCGTTTCAATCCATGATCACCGAAGGGGCATGGGGCACTTTGTGGGCTGATGATACAATCACCCGTCGCGAACGGTCGATGCTGACATTGGCGTTGTTGGCCGCGACTGGAAATTTCGAAGAAATCCCGATGCATGTGCGGGCCTGTAAAAATACCGGTGCGTCCCCCGATGATATTTTGCAGGCCTTCATGCATGTGGCCGTTTACGCAGGTGTGCCAAAGGCAAACCACGCTATCAAGTTGGCCAAGGCAACGTTGGCAGAACTTGACGGTGAGGGCACTGTGTAACGTCATCTCCACAGGTCTGGTGCGCATGCATCTTAGGATCTATGAGTTGGGCAACACTTACAAAAGGGAAATGCGATGACCATTGAACGTATGCACACCGGCGAACGCGCCAGCAAAATCGTGAAGCACAACGGAACCGTTTATTTGTCCGGTCAGGTGGGCACATCTGACGACAGCATTCAGGACCAGACGCAACAATGTCTGGATAAGATTGACGCTCTATTGGCAGAAGCGGGCAGCTCTAACAGACAACTGTTGCAGGTGACCGTTTGGTTGTCCGACATGGGGTACTTTGCGGATATGAACGGCGTTTGGAACGCTTGGGTTCCAGAGGGTCATGCCCCTGCACGTGCGTGCGGCGAAGCGAAGCTGGCGCGCAAAGGCCTGAAGGTCGAAATTCTGGTAACGGCTGCTTACTAAAGAAAATCGGGCTGGATTGTGCGGGGCCTTACGCGCTCAATCTGGATCAGTATATCGATAATCTCTACATCAAAGGCGCGGCGCAACGCGCCTTTGTATGGGGGCAAATTGGTGCACTCCAACAGCAATGTTTCAAGGTTGTTCGTCGTTGCAGCCCGAACTGTTTCGATGGTTTCGCGCGCCGCACGATCAATGTCTAATTCTGTCCTATCACCATCAATCACAGCACGCAGATGCGCGTTTGGATTTAGGCCAATGATCGATGGCATAAAGCGCGCGTTGTTTCCCAAATGCGCTACACCCAGTTTTGCAGCATCAAAGGTTAGGATCGACAGCGCGTCGATGTCGTGATCCGCCAACAGGTCCAATGCGGTCAAAGACGAGCTGATAAAGGGGCGTTGAATTTGGCCCTCTAGGTGGTTTTGCCAATAACTTAGGAACCCGCAAGATGTGACAACGACATCACCCTTGGCAGCCTTTAGCGCAGTCTCAAAAGGTGCCACATCAATCGATGCAGGATCGCCCGTCACAATCCCTGCGACTGACGTGCCTGTGACGCGAATGATCTCTACCTCATTCAGATAAGTGGCTGGCGCCCCAACATCCCCCGCAACGCGCGGGAAATGGGTATCTAGCTGTAGAACGGTGACAGAGGGGCGCATAGCTTAACCTATGACGGCCCTTGGCGCAGATTGTTTGGCAGCCATGTCGCGAGTTCTGGGAAAACAACCAAGATCACAACCATCAAAAGCATTAGGCCAACCATTGGGAGGGCCACTTTGGAAATGTATGAAATCTCGTGTTTGGTCATGCCCTGCAAAACGAACAGGTTGAACCCGATTGGTGGGGTCACTTGTGCCATCTCAACCACGACAACGATGAAGATACCAAACCAGATGACGTCAATACCTGCTTGGCGGATCATTGGCTCAACGATTGCCATAGTCAGCACCACGGATGAAATCCCATCAAGGAACATGCCAAGGATGATATAGAACACCGTCAGTGCAGCGATCAGCGTGATCGGTGATAGGTTCATCTCATCAATCCATGCCGCCAATGCGCGTGGTAAACCAGTGAACCCCATAGACAGGGACAAGAACGCAGCCCCCATCAAGATCAGTGCGATCATGGCTGAAGTGCGCGTTGCGCCCATCAGGCTTTCGCGGAAGGCTTCCCACGTTAGGGACCGTTGAAAGCCTGCAAGGGTAAGCGCGCCAATGACGCCGACAGCCGCTGCTTCAGTCGCGGTGGCCCAGCCGAAATACATTGAACCGATGACAGCAAAGACCAAGCAAAGCACAGGTATCAAGAACCGACTTTCTGCCAGCATTGTTCCAAAGGACATGGGTGGCTCAGGTTCTGGACGCTCATGAGGGCGGATGTAGTGCCATGCAACGATGTAGGACATGAATAATGCAGCCAATACCAAGCCCGGAAAGATGCCCGCCATGAACAGCTTAATGATGCTCTCGTTGATCGAAACGCCGTAAACGATCAGCGTTAATGACGGTGGGATCATCAGGCCAAGGGTCGCAGCACCGGCGAGGGTGCCAACGATCATGTATTCAGGATAACCGCGCTTGCGCAGCTCTGGGATCGACATCTTGCCAACGGTTGTGAGCGTCGCAGCGGATGACCCAGACACCGCCGCAAAAATAGTACAGCCCGCGATGTTGGTGTGTAGCAAGCCACCGGGCAACCATCGCATCCAAGGGGCAAGGCCACGAAACATGTCTTGGGACAGTCGCGTTCGATAGAGGATCTCGCCCATCCAAATGAACAGGGGCAGGGCCGTGAGGGTCCAGCTGCTAGAGCTGGTCCAAATGGTAGTGATCATCGCATCGCCAGCAGGGCGCGTGGTGAACAACTCCATCCCAACAAAGGCAACGCCCATCAAGGCAAGACCGATCCAGATGGAACTGCCAAGCAAGGTGAATAAAACGAACAGGAAGATCAGTGTCGCATAAAGCTCGGTCATTCTACTGCCTCCGATACGATTGGGTTCACACCAGTAACAAGCATCCGGTACAGGGTGTCCCAAAGGGCGACAGCCAACAAAATTGTGCCGATACACATGGCCAGCTGGGGGATCCAAACGGGTGTGTAAATCAACTCGGATGAGGCTTTGGACCAAACGGTGCCCCAATCTGAAGGGCTGCTGCCAATCATACGCAAACCTGCATCAACCCACGCAGGGATCTGATCCTGACCTTGGGTGCGGTCGTTCAGCATTTCGGAAAAAACGGTCGTCTTGATCGCGTAGCGGGCGAAATAGGTCGCAATGATTGCCGCGCCAAGAACGGCAAAGGCATCCAGCCAGCGATTTAGAAAGCGGTTCATGTTCAAAATAATCGAAACGCGGATATGTGCGCCGCGGGTCAAGGCGTGGGCCATCGCAAAGAAAGACGTGGCAGCCATCGCGTAGCCTGCAAATTCGGTTGTGCCGGGTAGCGGGACGCTGATCCACCGCGCGATCATACCTGCGACGATCAAGCCCAGAATTGTCACCATAAAGCACGCAGCCAGAACACCACCAGCCACATAGACCTTATCAAGAAAACGCCAGATCGGACGCAAGAACCCCTCAATCTGGTTGCCATAAAACAGACAGACAACTCCAAACAGCGTTGGCATAACAAACAGCCAAACCCACAGCGGCATTCCCAAAACGGGTGACCAATCGCGCATATTTCTCAGTCCCTAAATAAGAAAGACCAGCCCCTATGCGAACGCAGGGGCTGGTCAATTCAGCGTAAAGATTAGTTGTTGTAAGCGTCGATGATTGCTTGGCCGTCTGCACCAGCTGTTTCCAGCCACTCAGCGGTCATTTTCTCACCGATTGCTTTCAGCTCGGCCAAGAAATCAGGGCCAGCATCTTCAACAGTCATGCCGTTTTTCGCAAGCTCAGCGAAGTAAAAATCTGCCAACTCTTCAGATTTAGCAGCACAAGCAGCACCAGTTTCGTCTGCTGCTTTTTGCATGCCTGCGCGTGTTGCGTCATCCAAGGCGTCCCACGATTGTGAGTTCACGATGACGTAGTTGCGTGGCAACCATGCGTTCACTTTGTAGTAGTGGCTTAGGTGCTCCCAAACTTTGCGGTCATAACCTGTGGAACCTGAAGAGATGAAGGCCGAGGCTACACCCGTTGCCAAGGCTTGGGACAATTCAGCGGCTTCAACCTGTACTGGGATCATGCCCAATTCTTCGGCAAAGGTAGCAGTGGCAGAGTTGTATGAACGGAACTTGATGCCTTGGGTATCAGCAGAGGAATTTACTTCTTTGTTGAAATAGAAACCCTGACCAGGCCATGGGCACGTATAGAGCGCGACCAAGTTTAGGTCGGCCAATTGTGCGTTCACAGTGTCGCGTGCCGCTTCCCATAGTTTGGAGTTGTCCGCATATGTGGTTGCTAAGAACGGCAGGTTATCCCAGCCCAAAAGAGGGGCCTCATTTGCGTGTGCAGACATGAAGCGTTCGCCAATTGGAACCTGACCGGTTTGAACAGCGCGCTTGATATCGCCGCCGCCAAACAGTGAACCGCCTGGGTGAACAGTGATGTTGATAGCGCCGTTGGTGTATTCTTTGACGCGCTCAGCAAACATCACACCTTGTTCTGAGTGAAAGTTTGTCGCGGAATACGCCATCGGCATGTCCCAATTTTGCGCGTGTCCGTCTGCGAATGCTGCACCAGCCGTCATGGCCACCGTGCATGCAAGTGTTGTCATCGTTTTCATTGGTAATCTCCCTGGTTGGCACAGCCTATAATTGGCCGCTTTTTGAATGGTATTTAGTTGGTTCAAACGGTGCCAAATCTATGTTCGGCTTTTTCTGAGTGATCAGATCTGCGATGATCCGACCCGTTTTAGGACCACCTGTCAAGCCAACGTGCTGATGCCCGAATGCGCTATAGCTTTTTCCCGATGCGTCGTTGGCCCCGATTAAAGGCAGAGAATCCGCAGGTGCTGGGCGGTGGCCCATCCATTCGACAACGTCATCATATTCAACTTCAGGTAATAAATTAGCGACTTGAGTGCGCAATAAATCCAATGGTGCACGGCTGGCTGGTGCATCCAGCCCGCCAAATTCGATGACGCCCGCCGCGCGAATTCGCCCCTGCATTGGGGTGATAACAAATTTTCCAGACGCCACCATCATGGGCGCGCGGGGCATCTGAGAGGGGTTCATGAGTTCGATGTGATACCCGCGCTCCGACTCAAATGGCACTTTAATGCCTAATTTGTGCGCGACTTTTTTTGACCACGGACCCATCGCCAACAGCACCGTATCGGCCGACATTGGGCCGTCATCAGTGACCAAGGCAGCGATGTGATCACCGTCCATCTGAACATCAGTGATGTTGGTGATGACCAGTTCACCGCCTTGCTGCACGAAATGATCAGCCAGCGCTTTGACGTATGCACCGGGGTCCGAAATACGGCCATGGGATTTACACCGAACGACAGTTTCAAATTGCCCGTCGTACAGCGGATCATACTTTGCGTACTCTGTTCCGCTTACTACTTCGTAAGGAACGTTCTGATCTTGGCGCTTGGACCAACCGTATCCATCCGCTTCAAACGCGGCATGTGTTTGATAGCCAAAACAATAATCTTCCTCAGTAACGAAACGTTCGGCGCCTGTTCCCTTTGCCAATGCGTGATGTTGATCGACCGAGTCGTGCAGTAAGCTGGACATGGATTTGGCATAGTGATCCACGTGCTTATCGTTCGCATAGGACATATATTTCGCCAGAAAGGGCAATAGTTTAGGCAAATAAGACCACCGCAAAAACAGGGGCGACGAGGGCGTGAACAGCATTGAAGGTGCTTTGCGCATCAATCGGGGTACCGTCACGGGGACAACGGCACCTGCGGCCAAGACACCTGCGTTGCCATGACTGGTTCCGCTGGCTGGGCCTGCGCGATCTACTATGGTCACGCGACATCCAGCACGTTGAAGCCAGATGGCAGATGAAACGCCAACAATACCAGCCCCTGCAATAAGTACATGTTTCATAGATTGGCCACCCATTTCGCTGCTCCGTTAGGTGCAGCCAAACAAGCGCTGATTGTAACTGTCAAACGTATTCGGCGAAAAAAGCAGTGATCGTGATAAAATACAAAGAGGTGACAGTGCCCACGATCTGACCTAACAATTTCCATATCATTGAGTCGCGCAGCTAAATTAGTGCGGCGAATAAGGGAGAATAAATTATGACACTGACACGTAAATCATTTCTAGGCATGGCTGGTGCTGCTGCTATGGCAATGGGCATCGGTGCACCTGCAAGTGCGCAAGAGGTGACATTGTCACTTCACCAATTCCTGCCAGCGCAAGCCAATGTACCAAAATTGGTTCTGGACGTTTGGGCCGACAAGGTTGAGACGGCATCCGATGGTCGTATCAAGATTGATCGTTATCCTGCCATGCAATTGGGCGGGCGCCCACCTGAGTTGATGGACCAAGCCATCGACGGTGTCGCTGATATCATCTGGACAGTGGTTGGCTACACGCCGGGCCGCTACCCAACGACCGAAGTATTCGAGCTTCCGTTCATGATGACAGATTCCGGCGCTGGCCCTGTGAGCCGTGCGTATTGGGAAATGTTTGAAACACACATGAAAGATGGCGAATTCAAAGACCTGAAAATTCTGGGAACTTGGGTTCACGGCCCTGGCATGATCCACGCCAACAAGCCGGTCAATACACCGGCTGATTTGGAAGGCATGAAAATCCGCGGCGGTTCGCGTTTGGTCAACAGCTATCTCGACAGCTTGGGCGCAACACCAGTTGGCATGCCTGTGCCTGCGGTATCCGAGGCTTTGTCCAAAGGTGTTATCGACGGTACAACAATCCCTTGGGAAGTTGCCGCTTCGTTGAAAGTGCCAGAATTGGTGTCTAACCACACTGAATTCGAAGGCTCTGCTCTGTATACGCTGACATTCGTTCTTGCGATGAACAAACCAAAGTTCGACAGCCTTCCTGCTGATTTGCAAAAAGTGATCGATGACAATTCCGGTTTGGAATTCTCGGTCTTCGCTGGGACAACTCAAGAATCTGTTGACGCACCAGTGCGTGCAAGTTCACTTGAGCGTGGTAACAACATCATCACCGTTTCCGGTGACGGCGTTGATGCTTGGAGAAAAGCTGCTGAACCAGTTTATGCTGAATGGATTGCAGACATGGATTCCAAAGGTATCGACGGTCAGGCTTTGATCGATGAAGCCCGTGCTTTGATCGAAAAACACTCGAACTAATTGAGTTCTAAAAACGGACTGCGGCGCACATTTGATGCGCCGCAGTTTTTGGTACTAATATTAAAAGGCAGGAATGGTATGCACCGTTTCATTATATGGCTGGCCCGTGTGACAGCCATTCTTGGTGGGTTCGTCTTGATGGTTTTGGTCGCAATGACCACGTTGTCCATCATCGGCCGCACGCTCAGCAAAATGTTTCATTCAGACTTTGCGATGTCGCGTTTCGGATCCCTCTCGCAGTGGATTATTGATCTGGGCGTTGGCGAAATCAACGGCAACTATGAACTGCTTGAGGCGGGGGTGGCTTTTGCCATATTCTCGTTCTTTCCGATCTGTCAGCTTTATAGCGAACACGCGACTGTTGATGTGTTCACATCCGGCATGTCCCCCAAAGCGCTGCGCATTTTGCGTGCCTTCTGGGAGGTGGTTTTGAGCGTGACAATCATCTTCATCACTTGGCGTTTGTATGAGGGCATGCAACGCTACATTGGCAACGGGGAAACAACGCTGTTTCTTCAGATGCCACTGTGGTGGTCCTATGCTGCCAGTTTCACGGCTGCTTCCGTTGCCTGCATTATCGCAGCCTATTGCGCAATCATGCGTGTGGGCGAGGCGGCAACAGGCCGCGCAATTCTTCCTGAAAAATAAAGGGTCACAGTATGACCGCCTTCCTTGATCTTCTGCCATTTGCAGACATGTCGCGACTTGAACTGGGCTTTTGGTCTTTTGCGGTTCTGTTGTTCTTTATCTTTCTGCGCGCACCTATCGGATTGGCGATGCTGTTGTGTGGTTTTGGCGGGTGGTACTTTGCGATGAACGGAAATCCCGTTCCGTTGTTGGCCAAGCTAAAGTCTGAAACCTATACGACCTTCTCCAGCTATTCGCTGACCATCATTCCGCTGTTCCTTTTGATGGGGCAATTCGCAACCTTGTCGGGCATGTCCACGGCATTGTTTAAAGCCGCCGAAAGCTTCCTTGGGCATCGCCGCGGCGGTGTTGCGATGGCGGCTGTGGGTGCATGTGCCGGCTTTGGTGCGATCTGTGGATCGTCTTTGGCTACGGCTGCCACCATGGGCAAAGTCGCGCTGCCAGAATTGCGCCGCTATGGCTATTCCGGTGGGTTTTCCACGGCCACATTGGCGGCTGGTGGGACGCTTGGCATCCTCATTCCGCCCTCAGTGATCCTTGTCCTTTATGCGATCATTACTGAGCAAAACATCGCCAAACTGTTTTTGGCGGCGTTTATTCCCGGCATCCTTGCCGCAATTGGCTACGTACTCACCATCTCACTTTATGTCCGGCTTTATCCGAATTCTGCGGGCACACGTCCTGCTGTACCGATGGCCGAACGCTGGAAGGCACTGGGAAACACATGGCCGGTTCTCATGATTTTTGGCCTGGTTGTAGGTGGTATTTACGCAGGTTGGTTCACACCAACTGAGGGGGCTGCGATTGGTGCGGCGGGCACGGGTATTGTTGCCATGCTGTCTGGAAACCTAAAATGGCCAGTCTTCAAAGTTGCGCTATTGGAAACGGGCAAAACCACCGCGATGATCTTTTTCATTGTGTTAGGCGCTAGTTTTTATAACGGCTTTCTTGCGCTGTCCGGTGTGCCGCAAATCATGGCCGATTACGTGTTAGCCCAAGGGTTTAGCCCTTGGTTTGTATTGATCATCATCCTAACATTCTACTTGGTCTTTGGATGTGTGATGGACAGCCTTTCCATGATCCTGCTGACGGTTCCGATCTTCTTTCCGGTCATCTCGGCGATGGATTTCGGCCTAAGCCCAGAACACGTTGCGATCTGGTTTGGTATCTTGGTTTTGATTGTGGTTGAGGTGGGGCTGATCACGCCGCCCGTTGGAATGAACCTATTCATCATCAATGCGATGGACCGCGAAACCAAGATCACAGAGACCTACAAAGCGGTCATGTTCTTTGTTGGATCAGACATTGT
>JAGSGK010000159.1 GCA_023955215.1 Paracoccaceae bacterium | reverse complement strand
CGTTTTCATCTGTTCCATCGCTGGCTGTGTAAAGGTCCAGACAAGCAGACAAATCGCCAGAACAATAAGGTTTTCCGCGATGCGCAGCCAACGTGCTTCTAGCCACTGCCACATCTCAACCGGCTTTGGTGGCCAACTGAAGAACGGTGAGACTTTGATCGGAACATTCGGAACATGATCCCAACCGGGCAAGGATGGGCGATCTTCAGGTGCGGTCATAAAATAGGACGAGTCCTTTGGCTGTTTCGCCAAAGTCTCCCTATTTTAGCGTCCTAAGCAATAGCGCATGATGGCCTTTTGCGCATGAAGTCGATTTTCCGCTTCGTCAAAGATAACCGAATGCGGGCCATCCATAACTTCGCTGGTCACTTCTTCTTCGCGGTGCGCGGGCAAACAGTGCATGAACAATGCGTCGTCATTTGCTTTGCTCATCAGCTCTTGGTTCACTTGATAAGGGCGCAATTGGTTGTGGCGACGTTCCTTGGTGGATTGGCTGTCGTGCATAGAAACCCATGTATCTGCGACAACCAGATCGGCACCAGCAACGGCTTTGTCCGCGTCGCGTTCAATCTGGATCGTACAACCAGCCTTGCGCGCCAAACCAACAAATTCATCCTCTGGGTCCAATTGGGCAGGTCCTGCGAATGTCAGGTCAAACTGGAACTGCGCCGCAGCATGTAGGAACGAGGCACAGACGTTGTTGCCGTCCCCACACCAGACAACCTTTTTGCCTTTGATCGGGCCACGATGTTCCTCATACGTCATGACATCTGCCATAATCTGGCAAGGGTGTGTGCGATCGGTCAGCCCATTGATCACAGGCACATCCGCGTATTCCGCCATCTCTAGCAGAACCGACTCGTCAAACGTGCGGATCATGATCAGGTCGACGTAGCGTGACAAAACACGTGCCGTATCGGCGATTGTTTCACCATGGCCCAATTGCATGTCAGAACCAGACAAAACCATCGTTTCGCCGCCCATCTGGCGCACACCTACATCGAATGAAACGCGCGTTCGGGTGGATGGTTTTTCAAAGATCAGCGCAACCATATGCCCATCCAGGGGCTTTTCGGCATCTAGCGTGGCACGTGGCAATCCCTTGCGCGCGGACTTCATTGCCAGTGCGTCATCAAGAATGGTCCGCAGCGCGGCTGGGTCTGTTTTATGGATATCTAAAAAGTGGTTCATTATATTACTCTATATTGGTCGACCTTGGAGACGCATTGCCCCAAGCCTTATGAAATTAGGTTAGATGAAATCAGGCGTTGGCAACTGCCTTGGCAGCTTGATCCAAGCGGGTGACCGCCTCACCGATTTCTTGGTCTGTGATTGTAAGGGCTGGCAGCAAACGGATCACATTGTCAGCGGCTGGGACCGTTAGAACATGCGCACCGTAACCCGCGTTCACCACATCAATGTTGTTTGCTTTGCACTTAAGACCCATCATCATGCCCGCACCTCGGACGCTTTCAAAGACATCGGGATTGGATGCAATCAGCCCCTCCAGTTTTTGACGTAGCAAACCCGACTTGCGGTTCACTTCTGCCAAAAATTCAGGCGTGTTGATTTCATCCAAGACAGCACAACCCACTGCACAACCCAACGGATTACCGCCATAGGTCGATCCGTGTGTGCCCGCCGTCATACCAGACGCCGCGTCCTCAGTCGCCAGCACTGCACCAAGGGGGAAACCACCGCCAATGCCTTTGGCGACCATCATGATATCTGGTTCAACCCCAGCCCACTCATGCGCAAACAATTTGCCCGTACGGCCAACACCACATTGAACCTCGTCCAGTATCAATAGAATGCCATGCTCGTCACACAGATCACGCAATCCCTTGAGGCACTGATCTGGCAATGGGCGAATACCACCCTCGCCCTGAACAGGTTCCACCATTATGGCCGCAGTCTTGTTGCTGGCTGCAGCGGTTAGCGCGTCATGATCCCCAAACGTCAGGTGCGTAAAACCACCCAACAATGGGCCGAACCCTTTGGTCATCTTCTCAGACCCAGCAGCAGCAATACCCGCCGCGGAACGACCGTGGAATGCCCCATCAAACGTTATAATCTCAACACGATCCTCTTGACCTTTGTCGTACCAGTACTTGCGGGCCATCTTTACTGCCAACTCACACGCTTCTGTGCCAGAGTTGGTGAAAAACACGGTGTCGGCGAATGTTGCGTCTACCAATTTATCTGCAAGCATCTGCTGTTGTGGAATATGGTACAGGTTAGAAGTGTGCCATAACGCACCGGCCTGATCTGCCAGCGCTTTTACAAGTGCGGGGTGGGCATGACCCAAAGCGTTTACTGCAATACCAGCACCCAGATCCAAAAAGCGTCGGCCATCTGCTTCAATCAACCAAGAGCCTTCACCTTTGACAAACGTCATAGGAGCACGAGAATAGGTAGGTAGAACAGAAGCGATCATCAGATCATCCTTTGAAAAAAGCCAGCACGACAGAAAAGCGAGTTGTGCATTGAGGATGCTGGCAGGTCAACGATTTTGGAAAATTAATGCGCAAAACGCGCGGAACACAGGTTTAGAGGCAACTTACGCTGTAAAGCGCAGTCGTCGCAAAGCTGAGATATGTGTCAGTGTGTTCATAGCCTTAACTTTAGTGCATCGCGCAATGATTGGCCACCCACATATTGCCCGCTTGCATCACTCAATATGCAGGCGCATAGCGGACGTATGTTTCAAGCCCGCACACAAAACCCAGCCTTAGCTGCAACTTTGATATGCATCGCCTCTGCATTCATCGCGGCAACCACCCTATTCGCCAAGGCTTTGGGCTCTGATGCATTTGGACCAGCCCTGCACCCGTTGCAGATTTCGCACGGGCGCTACGTCTTTGCATTCCTTGGATTGGTGATGGTGGCCAGTGTCATGCGCCCTAAATTTGATGCACCCCATTGGGGTCTGCATATTGTCAGAACCACATTCGGCTGGGCCGGTGTAACTCTGATGTTTGCATCCGTTGCCTACATACCACTGGCAGATGCGACTGCGATCTCCTTCCTGAACCCCGTCTTTGCGATGATGCTTGCCATCCCCCTTTTGGGGGAACGGGTCGGGCCAATCCGCTGGGGAGCCGCAATAATTGCGCTTATTGGCGCTGCAATTTTACTGCGTCCGACACCCGCAAGTTTTCAAATCGCAGCACTCTTGCCCCTTGGGGCTGCTGTATTATTAGGATTTGAGCTAATTATTATCAAAAAATTGTCAGGCAAGCAGAACCCGCTGCAAGTTTTACTTACAAACAACATGGTTGGGGTCGTCATCTCATCCCTCGCAGTGATCCCATTTTGGATCGCGCCGACACTGGCACAATGGGGGCTTTTGGCGCTGATCGGGATCTTTATGGCCTTAGCACAAGCGTGTTTCGTGAATGCGTTGGCCCGTGCAGACGCCAGTTTTGTGGCCCCATTCAGCTACGGAACGCTGCTGTTCGCAACCCTCTATGACCTTATATTTTATGACATCTTTCCTGATGCAATCACCTGCCTTGGAGCGGGTATTATCATCGCTGGGGCGGTCCTTTTGGCCCTGCGAGAGGCACAACTGCGACGCGCATGACGTATCATGCTTGTCACCGCCAACAGAACCATTAGAATAGAACGCTGAACAACACCCCAAAGCGGCCCCACCGATGGGTCGCTTTTTAGCTTAGGGAAACCCTATGTCCTGGACTGACGACCGCGTTGAAGTACTGAAAAAGATGTGGGGCGAAGGCCAATCGGCCAGCCAGATCGCAAAAGAATTGGGCGGCGTGACCCGCAATGCCGTTATCGGCAAAGTCCATCGCTTGGGCCTATCCAATCGCACAACCACAAGCACCGCAGCCAAAACGGATGCAAAACCAAAAGCAGCCCCAAAGGCACCTGCCAAGCCTAAGGTAGAAATGAGAACGGAACCGGCGATTAAGCCAGTTGATCCGAACTTACCTAAATCTAACTTGCCTGCGCGCAAGATGATCATCCCTGCAGGTCAGCCGCTGCCACCGCAGCCATCTGCAAATGAAATCAGCCCAGAGGCTTTGGCCAAGGTCAATGAAATCGAAAAGAAAGCGAAGAAGCTGACTTTGATGGAATTGACAGAGCGCACATGCAAATGGCCAGTTGGCGATCCAGCAACCGAAGACTTTTGGTTCTGTGGTCTGACTGTTCAACAGGGCAAACCATATTGCGAAGCCCACGTTGGCGTTGCATTCCAACCCATGAGCGCGCGCCGCGATCGTCGCCGCTAACACGACGAGTGAAGTTGAGGCACCACGCCTGAACTCAAATCTCTGACCAAGAATTCAAGGCCGTGCAAATTGCGCGGCCTTTTCTTTTGAAATATTTTGCACGCAACTGTCACTTGCTACAGGTTTGCCATCATGCAATTTCTCCATAACCCAATTGGAGCATTCCCCCATGACCGCCACCATTCGCGCCGCTGATGCCCTTGCCCAACGACTATATGCAGCGGGCTGTCGCGTAGCTTTTGGTATGCCCGGTGGTGAAGTCCTGACAATCATTGACGCACTTGAGTCTGCAGGCATTCAGTTCGTCCTAGCCAAACACGAAAATGCAGCAGCATTCATGGCCGAAGGTGCATGGCATCGCACCGGTACCCCGGGCATTTTAGTGGCCACAGTTGGCCCCGGCGCGTTGAACGGCGTCAATGCAGTGGCCAATGCCCATCAAGATCGCGTGCCTTTGATAGTTATCGCAGGTGCCGTCGATGCGGACGAGGCACAGTCATACACGCACCAAGTGCTAGACCAAACCGCCGTGTTCACGCCCATCACCAAAGCCAGTTTTACCTTCAACGCTGGTGCGGCGCATATCATCGCCGACAAAGCTGTCAGTATAGCACTTGAGGGTCGCCCCGGCCCAGTTCACATCGACCTGCCAATCGCAGTAGCGGTTGCACAGGTTCCAGCCACAGCACCATTCGCGCGTGCGCCCGCAGCGCCAGTGATCCCAGCCCCAAATGTTTTGGATCAAGCGGCAGACTGGCTAAGCGCAGCCAACCGTCCCGTCATTATCGCAGGTCTGGATGCCGTCAATGAGGATGCAGCCGCCGCATTGACCGAAATGGCAGAACGTTTCGCCATCCCTGTCGTCACGACATATAAAGCAAAGGGATTGCTGCCCGAAGATCACGCGCTTGCGCTTGGTGGCGCGGGCCTGTCCCCATTGGCCGACACCCATCTGTTGCCACTGATCAAACAAGCGGACCTGATCATCTGTGCCGGTTATGACCCGATTGAGATGCGCCCGGGCTGGCAAAACATCTGGGACGCTTCGCAGGTTAACGTGATCGACATAACTGCGGTTCCAAACCACCACTATATGCACCAAGCGACGCTAAACATTATCGGCAACACGCCCGCGACACTTAACGCCCTAAATGCTGCTGCAACGCCACGCAGTGTTTGGGCGGATGGGCAAATCAAGCAAACGAAATCGGCCCTCGCAGCCGCATTTCCCAACGACGACGCATGGGGGCCAGCAGCCGTTGTCGATGTCTGCCGCGAAGAACTGCCAAGAGATACGCTTGCCACCGTCGACAGCGGCGCACACCGCATTTTGCTAAGCCAGATGTGGGAATGTTACGCGCCGCGCGGATTGATGCAGTCCTCTGCCCTTTGCACGATGGGCTGTGCCATCCCACTTGCGATTGGTGCGCACTTTATCGAACCAGGTCGCACTGTGGTTAGCTTTTGTGGTGACGCAGGTTTCTTGATGGTTGCGGGTGAACTGACAACCGCCAAGGAATTGAACCTAAATACGATCTTCGTGGTCTTCGTTGATGCCTCCCTTGCATTGATTGAGTTGAAGCAACGTCAGCGCCAACTGACCAACAGTGGCGTCGACTTCGCACAGCACGATTTCGCGGCGATGGGCAAAGCATTTGGTGGGAATGGTCATACTGTCCACACCCGCGACGAATTGCGGGTTGCGTTGAAGGCTGCGCAAAAGGCACAAGAGTTTACAGTGATTGCAGCTGTTATTGAAAAAGGTGCCTATGATGGCCGAATTTAACGCCTCGTCTGAAACTCCAACTGCGCTTGGCGACATTTACGTTCTGGACCTAAGCCGCATCCTTGCAGGGCCAACCGCCACGCAATTGCTGGGTGATTTCGGCGCGACGATCATCAAAGTCGAAAACCCAAAAACCGGCGGTGATGACACCCGCGGTTGGGGCCCCAACTTTGCTAAAAACCCTGACGGTACATCCACAGACCTTAGCGCTTATTTCATGGCGGCCAATCGGAACAAACAATCCATCGCGGTCGACATTTCGACCCAAGAAGGACAAGCAATCATCCACCAACTCGCGGCACGCGCAGACATCATTATTGAGAACTATAAGCCCGATGGCTTGGTCAAATATGGCCTAGACCACAAATCGCTGATGAAGGCCCATCCAAGCGTGGTTTACTGCTCTATCTCTGGCTTTGGTCAAACGGGCCCAAACCGCGATCAACCCGGTTATGATTTGATGGCCCAAGGGTTCGGTGGCGTTATGTCCCTAACCGGTAACCCTGACGGTGTCCCAACCAAAGTTGGCGTCGGCATCGCGGATGTGATGTGCGGAATGTACGCAACCATCGGCATTCTTGCAGCCCTGCGCCACCGCGACAAAACGGGCGAAGGACAGCACATCGACCTTAGCCTTGTTGACGCATCGATGGCGTGGCTCATCAATGAGGGGACCAATTACCTGACATCTGGAAATGCCCCAATCCGGCGCGGGAATGCGCACCCTAATATCGTACCGTATGACGCCTTCGCCGCCAGCGATGGACATATCTTGGTTGCCGTTGGCAACGATTCACAATTCGCTAGGTTCTGCGATGTGATCGGTCGTTCGGATCTAGGTGCAGAAGACAAATACAAAACCAATTCGGGCCGCATCGAACACCGTGAAACACTAATCCCTCAATTGCGCGAAACACTTGCAAAGCTAACCAAAGCAGAAATCTTGGAAAAATTGCAAAGCGTAAAGGTTCCGGTCGGACCAATTCATACCGTTGATGAAGCGTTGAATTCGGATCAGGCCACCGCGCGTGGCACCATCGTTGATGTTGCAGCGGACGGCATCGATGG
>JAGSGK010000247.1 GCA_023955215.1 Paracoccaceae bacterium | reverse complement strand
CGCAGCCTTCTTTGCAGCGCTTGGCGTTGTTGCGAGCTCTATCGAGAACGTCGCCACTGAGGTTCGTCACATGCAACGTACCGAAGTTTTGGAAGGGGCTGAGTTCTTTTCAGCTGGCCAAAAAGGTTCCAGTGCGATGCCACATAAAAAGAACCCAGTGTTGACAGAAAACCTAACTGGTTTGGCCCGTACCGTGCGTATGGCCGTGATCCCAGCGATGGAAAACGTCACCATGTGGCACGAGCGTGATATTGCACACTCATCCGTTGAACGTGCGATTGGTCCAGATGCGACAATCACTTTGGACTTTGCCTTGCACCGTTTGACAGGCGTGATCGACAACATGTTGATCTTCCCTGAAAACATGATGGACAACATGAATAAATTCCCAGGCCTTGTTATGTCCCAACGTGTTTTGTTGGCCCTGACCCAAGCAGGCGTTAGCCGTGAAGCTTCCTATGCAATGGTTCAGCGCAATGCGTTGAAAGTATGGGAATTCCGCACCGACTTCCGCGAAGAATTGCTCGCGGATCCAGAAGTATGTGAAGCTCTGTCCGTCGAAGAAATCAACGAAAAATTCGACATGGCTTACCACACCAAACACGTCGACACGATTTTCAAACGCGTCTTCAAAGACTAATCATGTCTACCAATTGATAGTTTGGGCGGGATTGCATTCACTTGCAGTCCCGCCTTTTTTGTTTGCGGAATTGCACTTAATTCCCGCTTACAACGGAAAATGACACTTGTTTGATTGGATTTGATGTAAAGCTAGGGGTAGCGTCATCCAAGACTTGAACCCAAACGGAGATTTTGAATGAATAAATTTGCAACTGCAGCGGCTTTAGCCCTTCCATTGACACTGGCACTAGGCCTTTCAGCACCCGTTTTTGCCGCAGGCTCAAGCGACAGTGCAGAACCAAAACCGACTGAAACCACCATTGAGTGCAAAGGTGTTCAGGTTTGGGACGAAAAGGAAAAGGAATGTGTAGATCCAGAAGAGACCAATCTGGACGACGACACATTATATGACGCTGTGCGCGAGCTGGCTTATGCTGGCCGTTACTTGGACGCGATGGGCGTTATGGATGCGATGTCTGATCAAAACGACGATCGTTTGCTGACGTACAAAGGCTTTACCAACCGTAAGCTGGGCAATGTTGACGTCGCTATGATGTTTTACCAAAAGGCGATCGATAAAAATCCTGATAACATTTTGGCACGTTCCTACATGGGCCAAGGCATGATGGATCAAGGCAACAAAATTGGTGCTGTGGCACAATTGCGCGAAATCAATGCACGCGGGGGTGCGGACACGTGGGCGGCTCTGTCACTGTCAAACGCGATCGCAACGGGCGTAACATATAGCCACTGATTTTAGGGTTTATTCACACCTGTCTGCCAAGGATGTTTGAAAGAACACTGAGGTTGGTAGACTATGGATTTGATCCCGATGGACCCGAATGCAGCAACCGCTGTGATCGGGTCCAACACCGTAAAACCACCAAAACCTGACCTGTCCCTCAGCCGCAAAGCCAAAGCGGCTATTGTCGTGCGCCTATTGCTTAACAACGGTGCCGATATCCCACTGGAAGAGCTGCCCGAAGATTTACAGGCGACCCTAACCCAGCAAATGGGCAAGATGCGCGTTGTGGATCGCGATACGTTGGCCTTTGTCATCGCAGAATTTACCGACGAGTTGGAACGCATCGGCCTTAGCTTCCCGCACGGAATTGTGGGGGCGATAACCGCACTTGACGGCAAAATCAGCAAACAGACTGCGGACCGGTTGCGTAAAGAAGCCGGCGTGCTTCAAACGGGTGACCCATGGAAGAGCATTCAGGAAATGGATGTTGAGACCCTTAGACCTGTGATGGAAAACGAAAGCACCGAAGTTGCCGCTGTCGTCCTATCAAAACTAAACGTCCCCAAAGCAGCGGAATTGTTGGGGGCGATCCCCGGCCCACGGGCGCGTGAAATCACCTATGCCGTCTCGCAAACCAGCGGTGTGTCGCCCAGTGCGGTTGATCGCATCGGGCTGTCATTGGCCACGCAACTGTCGATGGTGCGAGTGATGGCTTTTGATGAGGGACCAGTGGAACGGGTTGGTGCGATCCTCAACTCATCCACCACCTTGACGCGCGACGATATGCTGGAGGGATTGCAGGAAACCGACGAAACATTCGCCACTGCTGTGCGCAAAGCCATCTTTACCTTTGCCAATATCCCCGCACGTGTTGTGGCCCGCGATGTCCCGCGTATTCTGCGCGATGTGGATCCAGATGATTTGGTCCTAGCGATAAGCGGGGCTAAAGTTGCAGGCATGCAGGCCAGCGCCGATTACATCTTGGAGAACATGTCGGGGCGGATGGCGACCCAATTGCGCGAAGATGTAGAAGAGGCGGGCACACCCAAAGCTGCGCTTGCAGAAGCGGCCATGGGCAATTTCGTCAACGCAATCCGCGAACTAGAGGCTGCGGGTGAAATCACGTTGATGGTTGAGGAAGAAGCGGAAGAGTAGAGACAGCGATACCGCAGACCCAAATTGCTTAGCGCAAGCGTGCTGCGGCCAAGATAGGGCCAAACTGTTTTTGCTGAACAATCACTACAACTGGCGCGTCTTCACTAAGGCTGGCTGACATAGACAGGGGGCCAACACCGTCCCAATTACCCAACACGCTCCATTCCGTCACCACATTGGAATAGGCCAACGTTTTGCCAGCGTTCTCGCCACGAGTGATGCGAACCTCACTAAGCGGTTGATATCGAACGATCTGCACAACAAACGGACCTTCAGCGCCATTCGAAGAACCGTCAACAACCACGCTGTTGCCCTTACGGCTAAGTGATAGGTCAACCCCAGACGGGGCCGCCGCGTGTTCTGATATCGTCTTGGACAATTCCATAGGTTTGGCCCCAACGACACTGGAAACCCCGTTCACAATCATCTGTGGCGTATAGATTGAGCGACGATTGCCAAAGGCCGCGTATTTGCGTTGGCGCTGGGTGAACTTGGCCTGTGCAAATACATCTTTCCACCCAATGTAATCCCAATAATCGACGTGCAGCGCCAATGCGATCACGTCATCGCGTTCTGCCAGCGCATGCAGCATCTTGTCTGCTGGCGGACAGGATGAGCATCCTTGGGAGGTAAACAGTTCAACCACCACTGGAGAATCTGCAAGCGCTGGTGCTGTAAGCGCCATGACTGCAGCAAACGTGGTGGAGAGTAGATGTTTCATTGGTGAGTCCAATTCTAATGGTGGTGGCTTAACTATAGCTAAATTTATCCTCGGTAAAACGCCAATCAAGGTTTCTTGAGCGTTTCGTCACATATCTTCACGCAAATGGGTAAATTTTCAGTACACAATGGTATACATTTTGTCATTTAGCCTCCAATTTAGGTTGAACAATGAACAAAACTGGGGCATGACGCCCCCAGCTAATTCCCGCAACTCCTAATCTCAAGGAAGAGCCATCCATGCCCATTACAGTTGGACACGACACCGCCAAGACGCGCAAGACGCTGACAGTTGGCGATCAATCTATCGCTTATTACTCAATTCCTGCCGCTACCGAAGCTGGCCTTGGTGACTTTTCAAAGTTGCCGGCCGCGCTGAAAGTAGTTCTGGAAAATATGCTGCGCTTTGAAGATGACAAGACGGTGACCGTCGATGACATCAAAGCCTTCGCTGAATGGGGTGCCAAAGGCGGCAAGAACCCACGCGAAATCGCATACCGCCCTGCCCGCGTGCTTTTGCAAGACTTCACCGGCGTTCCAGCCGTAGTCGACTTGGCAGCGATGCGCGACGCACTTGTGTCCCTCGGTGGCGACGCAGAACAGATCAACCCACTGAACCCAGTGGATTTGGTCATCGACCACTCTGTTATGATCGACGAATTTGGCAACCCACGTGCGTTCCAAATGAACGTTGACCGCGAATACGAACGCAACATGGAGCGTTATACATTCCTTAAATGGGGCCAAAACGCCTTTAACAACTTCCGCGTTGTTCCTCCCGGAACAGGCATCTGTCACCAGGTGAACCTTGAGTATTTGTCTCAAACTGTTTGGACTGACAAAGACCAAGATGGTGTCGAAGTTGCATATCCAGATACGCTTGTTGGTACAGACAGCCACACAACCATGGTAAACGGCGCTGCTGTTCTTGGTTGGGGTGTTGGCGGGATTGAAGCCGAGGCAGCGATGCTTGGTCAACCAATCTCAATGTTGATCCCAGAAGTTATCGGCTTTGAGCTGACTGGCTCAATGATGGAAGGCACCACTGGTACCGACCTTGTGCTGAAAGTAGTTGAATTGCTGCGCGCCAAAGGCGTTGTTGGTAAATTCGTTGAATTCTACGGTGAAGGTTTGAACCGTCTGCCATTGGCTGACCGTGCAACCATCGGCAACATGGCACCAGAATACGGCGCGACATGTGGCTTCTTCCCGATCGACAACGAAACGCTGCGCTACCTGCGCACAACGGGTCGTGACGAAGATCGCATCGCATTGGTCGAAGCATACGCAAAAGAAAACGGTTTCTGGCGCGGCGACGACTATGCACCGATTTACACAGACACATTGCACCTTGATATGGGAACAATTGTTCCTGCGATTTCCGGTCCAAAGCGCCCACAAGACTACGTGGCACTGACAAACGGTCAAACAGCCTTCCACAAAGAAATGGAAGAAACCTTCAAACGCCCAATGGGCAAAGAAGTGGCTGTTGCTGGCGAAGACTACACAATGGAAAGCGGCAAAGTTGTCATCGCGTCCATCACGTCTT
>JAGSGK010000052.1 GCA_023955215.1 Paracoccaceae bacterium | reverse complement strand
GGGATTGGTAAGATCTGCGGCGAGAAACTGATTTGTCTGGACTGCCAATTGAGATTGATCAACATAGTCGCCATCTACAGCCAGAACATCGGTTGCGCCTGCTTTTTGCCATTCGGCCAACCACACGCCGCGTCCACTGCCTAAATCTATGACGCTTTGGGGGCGTAACATTGGGAATAGGGTCGCGATCAACGTCTGTGCGGAGGCATGTGCACTTTGGTTAATGTAATCAAAAAAGGTATCATTGTAGATATGTGTCATTGGGTGATCCCGTCAGTTTTTGGACTTTTTGAAAAGACCCAAAGGGGCATGATAACGTAGTTCTGAATAGGGAGGATAAGTATGACTGCGACTGCAGCTGCCCAGTTCGAAGCGTTAAGGAACGGCCCGATCTGGCCGGTAATTGCCGCAGCGGTCAAAAAACCCAATCCTGTCATGACGTTGAACCGGCCGATCTGGGTTCTGTCATTTATGGGCTTGTCGAAGGTGTACGCCGCTTGCCCTAAATATTGGGCCAAAATTGCAATGAGGTAGGCCAGAGCGTTTGCCAGCGGTTGATTGATCCCAACCTCTAGCAACAGAAGATAACCTGCCACATAAACCAATGCGACCGTGGTGCCGACAAGTGCGAAGCGAGCCAACTGCATTAGGCTGTCAACTTGGCCGCAATAGGGGCGTTACTGCGTAGCTCTTCACTTACAAAGTAAAGCGGTCGCTTCTTTGCCTCGATGTAGAGGCGGCCAACATATTCGCCTAAGATCCCAAGGGTCAAAAGCTGCACGCCCGAGAAGAAGGCAACAGCGAGCACAACAGAGGCCCAGCCAGGGGCCGTTTGAAACAAGATCAGAGAACGGAAAACATACACAGCCATCAGTGCCGCAATGAACAGGCTTACGAAAGACAATCGCGTAGCCAACTTTAACGGTTTGGTGGAAAAGGCTGTCATTGCGTCGATTGAAAAGCGGATCATCTTGCGCAGTGGGTACTTTGTTTCGCCTGTCTCGCGTGGGGCGCGGACATACTCGATGCCAACTTGTTTGAAGCCTGCCCAAGCGAACATACCTCGAATGAAGCGCGCGCGTTCTGGCATTTCCAAAACCGCGTCCAATGTCTTGCGATTTACTAATCGAAAATCGCCAGTATCACGTGGGATACTAATGTCAGAAAGCGCATTTAAAACACGATAGAAAAGATGTGCCGTTGCGCGTTTGAAAATAGTTTCGCCTTGACGTTCAATGCGACGGCCATAGACAACGTCAAATCCACGATCCATCATGAACATCATATCTGTCATCAGCTCAGGTGGATCTTGTAAGTCGGCGCCGATCATCATGATCCGTTCACCTTTGGCGGCTTTTAAACCTGCTGTGAGGGCGATTTGGTGACCACGATTGGCCGACAACTTGATACCTACAACCTGCGCGGATGTTTTACAGGCGGTTTCGATTTCACGCCACGTGCCATCAGAAGACCCATCGTCGACCAGAATGATCTCTGCCTGTTGCTTCCATTTCGCAGTGATCAAGGACAGCCGTGTGGCAAGCGCATCAATGCCGTCTTCCTCGTTCATGCAGGGGACTACAATTGACAGATACATTTGGTCATTCCTTCTCAAGCTATTCAACTCAGAAATGATGGGCCTTTGAGGCGGAAATGAGGCCAAGATTTGGTGATATCGAGAAACGCATTGTTTTGCTGCTGGAGACAATGGGCCCAGTTTTGGCTGGACGCGAATATTGAAAAGTTCAGAGATTATACTATTCGTGAGAACTGCACTGTCGTTCGATGAACGTTTTGAACTGGTACTTCTGCCCTTAATTCGTTGCGAGTTAGGGGCTCAGAACACTTCACCCCAAGAAGGGCGTTAAATCTATCCGTTGGAGAGGGTTGGCTGGGATGGTAGGACAGCTTGATTGCGTTGACCTCCAACGCTTTCCGTTCAACTCGGAGATGTCTGTGGCCTTTTATACGGCCTGACGGGGGCGGCCGTTGCGTGTTTGTGAGGGCCACAGCGTCTCTTCCCAGCGGGGAGCTGAAGTTCCTCTGGCATCGCTGCCGGGACACCACCCTAGCACCTCAAACACCAGCCAAGCGATTTGAGCCTTATTCCAACCGCCTGGCTAGGGGTAAATTATAGGTAAAATTCAGAGTTGACCCACTTTCAACAGTCCTTTCTTGACGTTCCAAAATAAAACAGACACAAATTTGAGATGGAAATTTGCTGGACCGATAATGGGAGGGTCACCTTTTTAACGACCCGCCGGTATAAAATGACTTTCTGGGAGGATATCATGTCATATAAATCTAAACTTCTTGGGGCTACGCTTTTGACAGCGTCTGGCGCTTTCGCAACTGGTGCATATGCTGATGTGTGTGACACACCATCCGCATTGGCTGATCTGGGGAACTTCGCTGGCGAAACAGTGACCGTTGCTGGTTCTTGGCAGGGTAAAGACGAAGAGAACGTCGTTGCGGTTATGGATTGCTTCGCGAAAGCAACTGGCGCGACTATTAAGTACTCCGGTTCTGCTGACTTCACATCCTTGATCGTTGCTGATCTGGAATCCGGCAACGCGCCAAACATCGCTGTATTCCCACAGCCAGGTCTTGCAGCTGATATGGCCGCAGAAGGCCACCTCGTTGCCTTGGGTGACGACAAAGCTGCTTGGATGAACGAAAACTACGGTGCTGGTTCTTCTTGGTCCGCTTTGGGCACATATGCTGGTCCTGACGGCTCAAACGCGTTCTACGGTTTTGCATACAAAATGGACGTCAAATCTTTGGTTTGGTATTCCCCTGAAGGTTTCGAAGACAACGGCTATGAAATTCCATCATCCATGGAAGAGCTGATCGCTTTGTCTGACCAAATGGTTGCTGACGGTAACACTCCTTGGTGTATCGGCATCGAATCTGGTGGTGCAACTGGCTGGACATCCACCGACTGGATGGAAGATCTGATGCTGCGTACCGCTTCTCCTGAAGCATACGACCAGTGGGTTTCCAACGAGCTGCCATTCAACAGCCCAGAAGTGCTTAACGCGATGGAAGTCTTCGGTTCATTCTCTCGCAATGACGACTACGTTGCTGGTGGTTCCGCTGCTGTTGCAACAACATTCTTTGGCGACGCGCCAAAGGGTCTGTTCACTTCACCAGCATCTTGCATGATGCACCGTCAGGCGTCTTTCATCCCTGCATTCTTCCCACAAGAAGGTGCAGAAGTTGAAAACGGTGAAGCAGACTTCTTCTACTTCCCACCATACGCGTCTGCTGAACTTGGTAATCCAGTTTTGGGTGCGGGTACACTTTGGACAATGACAAAAGAATCCGAAGCAACTCGCGCATTCTTTGACTTCCTGACAGAAGCTTCTGCTCACGAATCATACATGGGTCTTGGCGGCTTCTTGACTGCGCACAAGGGTGTTGAGGCATCTGCATACGCAACTGACGCGCTGCGCAAGCAGGGTGAAATCCTTGCAAATGCAACAACATTCCGTTTTGACGCATCTGATCTGATGCCAGGTGCTATTGGTGCCGGTGCATTCTGGACAGAAATGACTGCCTTCGCGAACGGTCAAGATGCGCAAACAACGGGTGACAACATCCAAGGTGCATGGGACGCTATTAAGTAAGCGTTTCTACCTTTAAGTACTGAACGGGGCGCGACAAACCAGTCTCGCCCCGTTTGATTTTCCTCTCCTCAATCGTCAGGCTGTCTGAAATGCGATCTTCATTCCCACTTATTGCCGGAAATGGCTTAGCTATTGCCCTGACAGTCGTCATAGTATTGCCCGTAATCGCGGTGCTTGCTTTTGCCGGCACAGCTCCGCTTGATGACTTCACCGCGAATATGGGGCTTGCGCTCCATGACCGGTTTGAATGGAGCGTCGAGCGTCTCGTCACCGAAGAGCGATTTGCCAAAATGGGTTTTGCCCTGCGGTCTGTCATCATCGCGGTTGGCGTTTCTTTCTTGTATTTCTGGCTGACCAACTGGCTGAACATGGGCTTGGCCCGCTATCGGTTCAAAGACTCCGAAGGTCGCCAGTCCATTATAGTCGAATCCATCCAGCCATGGATATTTATTGGCCCAACAATCGTTTTGCTGTTGTTGTTCCTGCTGGTGCCCGCGTTTTTGACGCTAAAGCTCTCTTTCCAAGAGGCGAGTGGCACCCTGTCCCTGCGCAACTATGCGTTCTTGTGGGACCCTGCAGCACTTGGCTATGAACAGTTTCGCTTGGCCATTCGTAACAGTTTGATGTGGCTCGTGCTGGTGCCGTCGATCTGTATCTGCTTTGGCCTGTTGATCGCCGTGCTTGCAGATTCCGTGCGCTGGGGCGTTGTCGCGAAAACATTCATCTTTGTGCCACTTGCGATTTCTTTCGTGGGCGCTGCTATCATCTGGCGTAACATTTTCGCTGGTGGCGGTGTGCAGCCTCAAGAGGCCATCAACGGCCTGACGCCATCCTACCAAATCGGGCTGCTTAAGGCGATGTTGGGGCACGGCGCTGAGAACAACGAACCGCTCTATAACATCAAATTCTGGGGCAACTTCTTTTTGATGTGGATTCTCGTCTGGGTGCAGACAGGTTTTGCGATGGTGATCTTTTCCGCCGCCCTTCGTGGCATTCCAGAAGACACAATTGAGGCCGCGACAATCGATGGTGCAAACCCGTTCCAGATGTTTTTCCGGATCAAACTGCCGCAGATTTTTTCTACGGTCATCGTGGTTTGGACGACGTTGGTTATCCTTGTCTTGAAAGTGTTTGATATTCCTTATGCGCTACTTGCTAATGACGACGATAAACTGCTTTTGGCGACGATGATGGAAAAAGCACGGACCAACTGGTCCATCGGTGGCGATAACGTCGACAACCTATTCGCGGCGATTGCCATCATGCTGATGGCGACGGTTATTCCCAATATGGTCTTTAACGGCTGGCGCTTGCGCCGAGAACAGAAAGGGATGCAGTCATGATCTCACGTAGCCTACGCCATGTGGTATTGGCACTAATCGTCTTCATCTGGGTTGTCCCATTTGTAGCACTTGTGACCACATCCCTTAGATCCGAAACCGCGTCCAAGACGTCCGGCTTCTGGACAGCCTTTACGCCGACTGAACTCGGCCACCGCTTTGGCACGCATGACCGTGACCAGACGGAGCCGTTTGTCGTAATGACTGGCAACATCTTTGAACGTTTGAACGCGAGCAAAGACAACTATAAAGTCACGGGTGATGTGCAGTCCATAATGCTGACAGGCCGCGAGCCTGATCCGGAAAATCCAGGAAAGACAAAACTGGTGCGCCGTTTGATTGCCGCAGGCGAAGTCATGAATGTTCGCGATGGTGAATTGGTTTTCCAAACTAATGGCGATTTCACTTGGACCTTCGCCGAAGCAACTGCGCCGAAGCCAAAAAACCTCGACGTTTATATCAACCAAGACCCTGTCTTTAGCGCTGATGCCTACATGGAGGTTTTGTTTGACAATAAGAACGTGCCAAACGCATTGATTTCGTCGTTCATCGTGACCATTCCAGCCACGATCATTCCGATTACAATCGCAGCGTTCGCGGCCTATGCATTCTCATGGATGCGTTTCCCAGGGCGTGATTGGTTGTTTGTGATTGTTGTGTCACTGATGGTTATTCCGACGCAGCTGGCGTTCCTTCCGGTCTTGCAGGGCTTCAGTGGTATCGCATCTTGGGCCACAGCATTGAATTCATGGCTGACCGATTGCGAGGCGACGGATACCTGCCGCGTGGCGTCGAAATCATTCGCAAGCCTATGGATCACGCACACCGCCTTTGGCTTGCCGCTGGCGATCTATTTGCTGCGTAACTACATCGTCGCCTTGCCGCGCGAGCTGTTGGAAAGCGCACGTATCGACGGCGCGAACCACTTGCAGATTTTTGTGCGCATCATTGTGCCGCTGTCTGTGCCTGCTTTGGCTTCCTTTGGCATCTTCCAGTTTCTTTGGGTTTGGAATGACCTGCTTGTCGCGCTTTATATCGGGCCAGGCGACGCCGAAGATCTCGTATTCCCCATCCGCCTGCAAAAGCAACTTGGGACGTTCAAGGATCAACTGCACTTGCTGAACGCATCTGCCGTTATTTCGATGATCGTGCCTGTGGTCGTGTTCTTGTCCATGCAGCGCTATTTTATCCGCGGCCTTTTGGCTGGTTCGGTTAAAGGTGGGTGATCGTATGGCGACAGATTTAAAGTGGTGGGAAACCGCCGTTATCTATCAGATCTACCCAAGGTCTTTTCAGGATTCCAACGGGGATGGCATCGGCGATTTGCCGGGCATTACATCCCGCTTGGACTATGTCGCAGGTTTGGGTGTCGACGCCGTTTGGATTTCGCCATTCTTTAAGTCTCCGCAAAAGGACTTTGGCTATGACGTGTCGGACTACTGCGACATCCATCCAGAATACGGCACGCTTGCTGATTTCGACACGCTGATCGCCAAAGCCCATAGTTTGGGCTTGCGGATCATGATCGACATCGTGCCCGCCCATTGCTCAGATCAGCACGTTTGGTTCGAAGAAAGCCGCCAGTCGCGAGACAATGATAAGGCGGACTGGTTCCACTGGGTTGACCCGCAGCCGGATGGCTCTGCGCCAACGAATTGGCTTTCATTCTTTGGTGGTCGTGCTTGGTCGTGGGAACCGCGCCGTCAGCAATATTATTTGCACAACTTCCTACCAAGCCAGCCGAACTTGAACCATGCGAACGCTTCCGTGCGTGAGGCCTATAAAGATATCGCGCGTTTTTGGTTCGATCGTGGCGTCGACGGATTCCGCCTTGATGCTGTGCATACAATTAACGCCGATCAAGCGCCCTATAAGGACAACGTCGCGAACCTCGATTTTGTGCCAGGTGCGTTACCGCAACAGCAGCAGCCATTTTTTCGCCAACTGCATGACAGTGCGCAACTGAACCAGCCCGCCATCCAGATGTTCAGCGAAGCATTCCGCGAAGTTGCCGATGACTATGGCGACAAATTCTTGATGGGTGAGCTGCACGGCGATGATCCAATCCACGCTAGTCAGACGTTCACAGCGCCGGGTCGGCTTCACGCGACCTATAACTTCAATTTGCTCGCTTGGGCAGGGCTAGATGTTAACGGTCTAAAGAAGGCAATTTCTGACGCCGTTGGCTCATTCAACGGCACGGGCCGCTTGTCATTCGCGTTTTCCAACCATGATGTGCCGCGTAGCGCGACGCGCCAGCTCGAACTACTTGGGCTATGCCCGGAAAATATCGAAGCCATGCAGCTGTTGCTGTTGCAGCTGGAAACCTGCCTTATTGGATCGGCTTGCATCTATCAAGGTGAAGAACTGGCTTGCGAGGACGTACAAGACATCCCACTCGATCGACTACAAGACCCGTGGGGCATCGAATTCGCCCCTGTTTTCTTGGGCCGCGATACCTGCCGGACCCCGATGGTGTGGTCTGAAAAAGCGACCATGGGTGGTTTCACGACCGCGAATGAAAGTTGGCTACCCATCGCCAAGACCCATTACTCCCGTGCAGGACTGGACGAAACGAAACGTGAGAACTCCGTTTACAATCAATTTGCAGCCTTCCTAAAATGGCGCAAAAACCAACCTGCATTAATGCATGCGAATACAATGTCTGATGTTTCCGGCGGCGAAAATCAGATCATTTTTGACCGTATTTATGAAACACAAACTCTGCGGTGCTGCTTCGACTTCACCACATTGACCGCGACCTTCAAGGAAATAGATTAGATGGCACAAGTATCTCTCAAAGGCGTCAACAAGTCGTTTGGCGCAACTCATGTTATCAAAGACGTTGATCTTGAAATCGAAAAAGGCGAGTTTGTCGTCTTTGTCGGCCCCTCTGGCTGCGGTAAATCCACTTTGCTCCGTCTGATCGCCGGCCTTGAAACGCTTAGTAGCGGTGAAATTATGATTGCGGATCGCGCCATCATGGACCTTCCACCATCCAAACGTGGCATCGCGATGGTGTTCCAATCTTATGCGCTTTATCCGCATATGACGGTTTTCCACAACATGGCGTTCTCGCTAGAGTTACAGGGTGTCCCCAAAAAGGAAATCGCAGAACGCGTTGAAAGCGCAGCCAAGATTTTGCAAATGGAACATCTTTTGTCTCGGCGTCCAGCCGCGCTTTCTGGTGGTCAGCGTCAGCGCGTTGCGATTGGTCGTGCCATCGTGCGCAATCCTGACGTGTTCCTGTTCGATGAACCGCTATCAAACCTAGATGCAGCTTTGCGCCACGAGACCCGTGTCGAGATTGCCAAACTACACACGCAACTGGCCGCCACGACAATCTACGTGACGCATGATCAGGTCGAAGCGATGACATTGGCCGACAAAATCGTTGTCTTGAAAGATGGCGAAGTCATGCAAGTCGGGTCTCCGATGGATCTTTTCAATCGGCCTGCGAATGAATTCGTCGCTGGGTTCCTTGGCTCTCCGAAAATGAACTTTTTTGAAGGAACTTTGGCTGATGTTTCCGACGATGGGGCTACTGCTGGCTTTCAAGGAAATGGAATTGACGCCGCGAACCTGCGTCTTGTGTCGTCTGCGAAAAAGTCAGGCGATGCCGCACGTATCGGCATTCGCCCTCAGCACTTAGTGCTTGACCCGAAGGGCCCGATTGTTGGCACCATCGCGCTTGTTGAGCGTCTGGGAACAGAAACAGTTATGGAAATGCGGTCGGATTCAGATGTCCAATTCCGATTTGCGTCACCCGAAAACCTCGACTTCAACACGGGCGACGAAGTGCGTTTCAGCTTTGAGAAAGAGAAAGCACACCTTTTTTGATCTCTTAGCTAAGGTCGGCCACCGCATACTCTGCTTGCTTCGGGATCATTCCACTTGGACATGTAAGCGTCTGTTGCTCGGCGGCTTGAAAATAGTGAATTTTCATATCGTGAAATGATCCTTCACAAAAATCGACAACTCCTTGCTTAGATCAGTGGGCACCATAGCGCTTGCGTGAGGATTGTGGATTAAGCGGTCATTGAAGTCGTCATTAAGAAAGTTCAAGTAACCAACGTTCCCGTAATACGCGTCACGCATCGTAAATGACTTTTGTGACCTGTTCATGCGGTTGATTGCTATCTCTGCAATTGAACCTGCCGCGGTATGATGCCGCTCCTTTGATAGCATTACTGCAACCAAGGAAATGGACTACGGGATTGAAACGGGCTGGCGAATTCCGCCAGGATGCGGTGCGGACTGCAGTAGCTGGGGCTGACCGTTGCCCACAATGCAGTGGAAATGTATGAGAGTGGCGCAAACAGGCCGCTGATGATTTGTCCAGTAGGTGCCCGACGTCAGACAGGTGATTAGCGGAATTGTCTCGCGAGCTATGGCATATTTAAATGCGGTATAACCGTTGGATTGCAAAACCTCATCAGTTCCCCAGAAAAACGGCCTCCAATCGTTACCGCCGGAGCCAATTTTCACTTAAGCCAATCCAAAAAGTTTGGAAATGTTGGACGTCATCGCATATGGGCACACGAGCGTCTGAGAATGGGGCTAGACCGTTGCAGTGCATCTATGTTTGATGTCTTATCTGAACGCCGCATCCAAGGACGCCTCTCATGAGCTTTAGTTTTACTCGTCAAGATTTTCCCGAAGGTTTCCAGTTTGGCGCTGCGACTGCGGCCTATCAAATTGAGGGCAGCAAGTTTGGTGGCTGTGGTCCGTCTCACTGGGATACGTGGTCCGAAACGCCGGGTAATGTTGTAGGCAATGATGATGGGTCTGTTGCCTGTGATCATTATCATCGTTTCAAAGAAGATCTGGATATAATCAAGTCGGGTGGGTTTGATTCCTACCGATTTTCGACCTCATGGGCGCGGGTGATGCCTGATGGCAAAACGGTGAATGCCGAAGGGCTGGATTATTATGACCGCCTGGTGGATGCGATCGTAGAAAGGGGCTTGAACCCGAACCTCACGCTGTATCACTGGGAGTTGCCCTCAGCGATGGCCGACATTGGCGGTTGGGCAAATCGTGAAACAGCAATGCGTTTTGCAGATATGAGCCGTGCGGTGATCGAGCGGCTCGGCGACCGTGTTGATCGGGTGGCCACGGTCAACGAACCTTGGTGCGTAGCGTGGTTGTCGCATTTCCTTGGGGGCCATGCGCCCGGTTTGCGCGATATTCGTGCAGCAATGCGCGCGATGCATCACATTCAATTGGCCCACGGTAACGCCATGCAGGTGATGCGCGATCATGGGCAAAAGAACCTAGGTGTCGTGCTTAACCTTGGTCACGGAGAACCCGCGACAGAGACCGCAACGGATATTGCGGCCACCAAGACGTTCGACGCTATTCAAACCCGCTGGTTTATGGACAGCCTGTTCAAGGGGCATTACCCCCAAGACATGATCGCGGCCGTAGGGCAGCACATGCCTGAGGGCTATGAAGATGACATGGCACTCATCAGCCAACCTTTGGATTGGCTAGGTGTCAACTATTACACTCGCGGCTTTATCCAAGCGTTACCCGACCAGCCTTGGCCACATATGCATGAAGTTCCAGGACCGCTACCTAAGACCCAGATGGGTTGGGAGATTTATCCTGAGGGCCTCGAAATACTGCTCAAACGTATTCACCGCGAATACACGGGTGTTCTGCCGTTGATGATTACGGAAAACGGAATGGCCAATGATGATCACGTTGTGGATGGCCGTTGTGACGACCCTGCGCGCGTCCAGTATTTTGATGATCACCTGCAAGCCGTGCGGCGTTGTATTGCTGACGGTGTGCCAGTGCAGGGTTACTTTGGCTGGTCGCTGCTTGATAACTACGAATGGGCGTTTGGCTATGAAAAGCGGTTTGGGCTGGTGCACGTTGATTACGAAACTCAGGTCCGCACGCCCAAGGCATCGTTCAACGCGTTTCGTCAGGCGATTTCGTCGAATCTGTAGATACGAAAAGCACGGTACCAAATATATACTGCGCCGCGCCGTTTGACACGATTGAGGTGGTGCATTCTCTTCTCCCCAGGGTGGTGAGCGTCGGAATTTTCCGTGCAAATCCTATTTTCGGGGCCCTTGTGCGAACCACACGGTGATGCAGTGGGGAAATCCACCACAGCCCCGAAAGTGGAATGCAATAAAATTAGTAATTTAGGAGAAGGTTGGCTGGGATGGTAGGATTCCCAGCGGATTCCGTAACTCATTGTGTTTACGATAAAAATTTTCGATACACTTCACTACGTGATGCAGCTGTGTCGCACATAGACGTGTAGTGGTCAATGTTTCACATCATAGATCGAGCGGCATTTTAGCTGATGGGACGAAAGCTAAGAAACTGGTGACAGGTTTCAGATGCATCGCCAGAATCTACGGACCAAGACTCGAAAATGTAGCGAATTTCCTCTCTGCATTGATTGTCTCTAAAGGTGCTGTTGCCGGACTCACCACAGCAGCCGAAACGGCCCTGAGTGGACATTGAACAGATGACCTAAATGCTTTGGTGCGGCGGCTCAAAGCGGACGTTGGTTGTCGGTCCGGGTCGACACGAGGTTAACATTTATGTGAAACATCTGGGGGCAAGCGCGACTTTTTATGGCGCGATTCTATGAATGCAGCTGAGCGACTTTAATCAAAAGTTCTACTGCTGACTGCTCCAATTACAATCGATGTGGGATAGGATAATTCCATGTGACCAAATTATGTGTCTTTTATAAAGAAATTATGACACATTTGTTGGGGCTTCACATGGAGGTGGCACAAATTCTGGGTAAGAACTTTCATCAGGGGATAACGCTTCGGCACTTGCGTGCGCTTGTTGCATTGTCCGATCTTAAGTTGGTCGCACGGGTGGCTGAGGCCCTCGGGGTGACACAACCAGCTGTGTCTAAACAGATTTCCGAGTTGGAAAAGATAGTTGGCGCACCTGTGGTCACACGGGACCGCAACCGGCTTTATCTGACGCTGATAGGCAGCCGCCTTGCAGATCATGCGCGCCAAGTTCTTGGACAAATTGATCGTGCTGCATTTGACATCGAAGCGATGACAAGTGGGGTATCGGGTTCTGTATCTGTGGGGGTAGTAAGTTCAGTCGCACCGACCCTACTGCCCAACACCATTGCGCTGTTAAAACGCAGCACGCCGCAAGCAAATGTGTCCGTTTCCGAAGACCATTTCGTTGAACTTTTGCCGCAGCTTGAAACCGGAGCATTGGATCTGGTGATTGCGAGAATTTGGCAGCCGCAGGAATTGGCGGGTATTGACCAAATGGCGCTGTTTTCTGAACCTGTCGTCGTTGTGGCTGGTCGCAACCATCCGCTCGTGGAAGGTGGTGATGTCGCATGGGCTGATGTGGTTAGTTATCCTTGGATTTTACCACAACCGAATTCCATTGCGCGCCAAGCTGTGGAGGCACTTTTTGCCGCGAACGGATTGTCGCCACCCACCAATACGATTGCGTCTTTGTCAATTGCACTGAATCTTGAACTCCTGCGTGCGATGCCTGCGCTCGGCCTGCTACCGCTACGGCTTGCGCAGGTACAGGCCGCGCGGGGCGAAATAGTGATCCTGCCGCTTGATACGCGCGACTTGTTGTCAGAAGCCCGCTGTTTTTGGCGCAAAGACCAAGTCTTGCAAAACGCGACACTATCGCTGTTCCTTAAATGCTTGCGCCAAACCACAGAAGACATTCAAAGCATTCCATTTGGTTAATGTTGTGAGTTAATAATTCACTATTGTTGATCTGTTTTATTCACTACCTTAACCAAACGCACAGTTTGGGAGGGCTTTGGTGTTTGTTGTATATGTCATGAGTGTTGGAGGTCGCTGGTGAGCATTACAGCTTTGTCTGCTTGTGAGGTGCTTGCAGCGTTTAAGTCCAAGAGCCTGACGCCAACGGCTTATCTGCTGGCTTGCCTTGACGAAATTTCGCGTTTCAATCCCAAAATCAATGCACTGGCCGCGCTGGATATCGATCATGCCACTGTTGCGGCGGCTGATTCGACGAAACGCTGGCAAACGGGTTGCCCGATTGGTCCGCTCGACGGGTTGCCAATTGGCGTTAAAGATTTGCAAAACACCAAAGGCTTGTTGACCACCCATGGCAGCATTCGCGCAAGGGGGCACGTGCCTGACAATGATTTGCCGATGGTTGCGCGCCTGCGCGCGGCGGGCGCTATTATTCTTGCAAAGACAAATGTCCCTGAAATGGGGGCGGGTGGAAACAGCCGTAACCCTGTCT
>JAGSGK010000026.1 GCA_023955215.1 Paracoccaceae bacterium | reverse complement strand
CAAACATGTGCGCCATTTGGAAAGCTGCGCGCCTCTAGTTTCACGTGCTCTTCGTGTTCAAGGAGATCACTGCGCCCAGCCGTGCGCGCCATATCCGCGACTTCAAGCATAGTTGGCGTCAGGTTTGATCCCTCAGCGCGGAAGCGTTCATCATCAAAACTGATCTCAGCAGCATCAACGCCCATTTCATCGGACAAGAATGCGGTGAATTTTTCCGTCATCGTCGCAACGGTCACCAACGTCGCATTGTTTTGCACTGTGACAGAACGCGATCCGCCTGTGCCACCACCATTTTTGATCAGATCGCTATCGCCTTGGATGACATAAATCAAATCTGCTGGGATGCCCGTTTGGTCACTTAGGAACTGTGCATAGACAGTTTCATGGCCCTGCCCGCCTGATTGCGTGCCGACAAGAATATGAACCGTCCCATCGTCGTTAAACACAACCTTGGTTGTTTCATCCGGCGCGCCCAAGATGCTTTCGATATAATAACAAATGCCATGGCCGCGTAGCAGCCCCTTAGCCTCGTCGGCAGTACGACGCGCGGCAAAACCATCCGCATCAGCAACCTCAGCCGCGCGGGTCAGCAGGAGGTCAAAATTGCCCACATCATAGGTCTCACCAGTGGCCGCCAGATACGGGAACTGATCAGGTTTGATAAAGTTACGGCGGCGCAATTCCCATGGATCAATGTCCAGTTCACGTGCCGCACGGTCCATGGCACGTTCTAACACATAGATCGCCTCAGGGCGTCCAGCACCGCGATATGCGTCGACCTGTGTGGTATTGGTGAAATAACCATTCACGCTTAGATACGTGTCCTGCACATCGTAAACGCCCATTAAAACACGACTAAACAATTGTGTTTGGATCGGCTGGGCAAACTGCGAATTATAAGCGCCAAGATTGATATCGGAATGCACACGATACGCGATGATCTTGTGGTTCTCGTCAAACGCCAATTCTGCCAAAGACGTCAAATCACGCCCGGCATTGTCAGACAACATCGCCTCGGTGCGCTCAGACATCCAGCGAACAGGACGCCCTAAAACGCGTGCAGCTTGGGCAACGCTGAATGGTTCCGGATAACCCATACCTTTCATCCCAAAACCACCGCCAGTATCGGGATTGGTCACGTGAACATCATCAGGTTCCAGACCAAATGCTGCTGTCATTTGGGTCTTATTCACCCAAACACCTTGACCGTTGATAGCAACGTGAAGGCGATCATCTTCCCAATACGAATAACAGCCACGTGGCTCCATTGAGTTGACGATAATGCGGTTATCGCCAACATCTAGACTGACAACATGTGCCGCTTTCTCAAACGCTGCATTGGTTGCTGCCTCGTCACCCATACCCCAGTCAAACGCGACATTGTCGGGCGCTGTTTCATGCAGGGTTTCGCCGCCCGCCTTAAGATCCATCTTTGCAGGCAGTTCGTCATAATCCAGCACAATCAATTCAGCTGCATCACGTGCTTGGGCCAACGTATCTGCAATCACAGCCACAATCGGCTCACCAACAAAACGCAAGCGATCCTTGGCCAGCATCGTACGGCTGGTCGCGGCACCTTGGCTTCCATCACGGTTCTTAACAAGTACCGCAGCCATTTCTAGGTTCATGCCTGCTGCTTCAAGGTCCGCACAGGTTAGCACCGCGTGAACACCTTCGGCTTCGCGCGCATCATCTACATCAAGCTCGGTTATAACAGCATGCGCGACTGGAGAGCGGAAAAAGAATGCGCTCAATGCATCGGCAGGCGCGATGTCATCCACATAGCGGCCTTTTCCGACCAGAAAACGCACATCTTCGACCCGTTTGACCGGTTGGCTTTTTCCGAACTTTTCCATGCGTCTGCTCCCAAGCAAATGAACTTTCAAAAATGGACACTAGCGACGTGCGCTGACATGTCTAGCGCCAACCCCAAATTCTCGGGTGTGACGTTTAGTATCTTCAGCAGGCACTGCGTTTCGGGCAGCCATATGGTAAAATAATGCCCATTAGAAAATGGCTTGTGCTGGCACGATCTGACATCCAATGTATCGCCAACAAAAGGATCATGTGCATGAGTAAAACAGTTAACTTCACCCAGATGAAAGATGGCACTGCAGAGGAATACGCGTTCCTTACGAAGCATGAGACTGAGCACGCCAAAGGCACCGCTGACAAACTTCTTCAGGCACTTGTGAATTTGGACGAGGGGTTGTCAGGTTACAAGATCACACGCCTTGGTCACTCGTTGCAATCCGCCACTCGTGCATGGCGCGATGGGGCCGATATCGATTGGCTAGTTTGCGCGTTACTACACGACATCGGCGACATCTATGCCCCCTACAATCACGACGAATACGCAGCCGCCATATTACGCCCCTTTGTACGTCAGCAATGCAGCTGGTGCGTCCAAGCGCATGGAGATTTCCAGATGATTTACTATGGACACCACGTTGGCGGGAACCCAAACAAGAGGGACCAATTCGCAGGTCACATCTATTTCGATGATTGTGCGTTATTTTGCGAACGCTGGGATCAATCAAGCTTTGACCCAGACTACGACACCTTATCCATCGATTTTTTCGCACCCATGGTGCGCGAGGTTTTTGCGCGCCAGGCCTATGACCCAGAGGTTATTCGCGCGGGTGAACGCGAGCCTCTAGTGACAGAGGCCCGCGCTTAAGTCGTTTAAAAGAACGCTTGAATACCCGTTTGGGCACGGCCCAAGATCAAAGCATGCACATCATGTGTACCCTCATAGGTATTCACGGTCTCTAGGTTCATCATGTGACGCATCACTTGGAATTCGCCACTGATGCCATTGCCACCGTGCATATCGCGCGACATGCGCGCGATATCGAGCGCCTTGCCACAGTTGTTGCGCTTGATGATCGAGATCATTTCAGGGGCAGCATTAGCTCGGTCCATAAGGCGACCAACCTGCAATGCACCCTGAAGGCCCAATGAAATCTCTGTTTGCATGTCTGCCAATTTCTTCTGGAACAATTGCGTACCAGCCAGTGGCTTGTTGAACTGTTTGCGGTCCAAACCGTACTGACGTGCCGCATGCCAGCAGAATTCTGCAGCGCCCATCGCGCCCCATGCGATGCCGTAACGCGCACGGTTCAAACAGCCGAACGGGCCTTTAAGCCCTTGAACATTAGGCAACAAAGCATCTTCACCAACTTCAACGCCTTCCATCACGATTTCGCCTGTAATGGACGCACGCAATGAAAGTTTGTTGCCGATTTTAGGCGCAGACAGCCCCTTCATTCCTTTTTCCAGAACAAACCCGCGGATCTTGCCGCCATGCTCCTCTGACTTGGCCCAAACCACGAATACATCCGCGATTGGCGCGTTTGAGATCCACATTTTGGAGCCACTGATGACGTAACCGCTGTCGGTTTTCTTGGCGACTGTCTTCATACCTGCAGGATCACTGCCCGCATCAGGTTCGGTCAAGCCAAAGCAACCAACCCATTCGCCCGACGCCAGTTTAGGCAAATACTTACGACGTTGCTCTTCAGAACCGTAGGCATAGATCGGGTAGATCACGAGGCTGGATTGCACGGACATCATAGAACGATAACCACTGTCGATCCGCTCGACCTCACGGGCAACAAGCCCGTAGCTGACGTAGGACCCGCCCAGGCCGCCATATTCTTCTGGCAGAGTTACGCCCAACAGACCCATCTCGCCCATCTCTGAAAAAATGCTTCTGTCGGTGACCTCATTGGCGAAGGCATCAATTACGCGTGGTGCCAGTTTTTCTGACGCATAAGCAGCGGCAGATGCTTGGATCATCCGCTCATCTTCGCTGAGCTGACCGCTTAGGCGGAATGCATCGGCCCAATCAAACGACCCAAGATCCGGTTTATCCTTGGCTTTCAGACCATTTTGTTCTGCACTCATTTGACGCGCCTTTCGCAATATTTGTGATTTAATGCCTATATTGCAAATAATTCACCAAAGTTCTAATGCTTGTTGATCCTGCATTGCATGAGGAAAACGCATAGATGCTTGCGCCCCGCCGTTTCCTGCCCTCGACATCGTCCCTGCTGGCATTCGAAGCCATTGCGCGCCTTGGAACCGCCACGGCGGCTGCATCAGAGTTGTCGTTGACCCAAAGCGCGGTGAGCCGCCAACTAAAGACCTTAGAAGATCAATTGGACGTACAGTTGATGCAGCGCGAGGGTCGAGTGCTCCGACTGACACCAGCTGGTCAGGCCTTTGCCTTAAAGGCGCGTAGCATATTGGGGCAACTGGCTTCTGCCTCGATTGAAGCCCGTGCAAATCCCAATGGGGGAACTTTAAATTTGGCGATCCTTCCAGCGTTTGGAATGCATTGGTTAGCACCGCGTTTATCGAATTTTGCCAAGGAACATCCAGAGGTTACGATAAATCTATCCACCCGGCTTGCGCCGTTTGATTTCCGCGCCAACCGCTTTGACGCTGCGATCCATTTTGGGCGAGAGGATTGGCCAAACGCGCAACATATGAAGCTGATGTCTGAGACAGTGATTCCCGTTTGCGCGCCTGATTTATTAGAGCAACCCGTCGCTGATCCCCGTGCCATTTTGAAACACCCATTGCTGCACCTTGAGACGCGGCAAAAAGGGTGGGCAAGGTGGCTAAGTGCCCATGGAATAGACGAAATTATCCCATCTGGAATGATGTTTGACCAGTTTTCAACCATGGCCCAAGCAGCCCTGCATGGCATGGGAATCGCTTTGCTTCCTACCTTTGTCGCAGAACCCTATCTAAACAGTGGTCAACTGTGCCGCGCATCGACCCATACAAGCGATAGCATCGGCACTTATTACCTGGTCTGGCCATCGGATCGGGCCAACATTGCGCCGTTAAATGCCTTTAAAACATGGCTAAAACTTCAAATTGAATAGAGTTTTATGATCAGGTCACATTTATGCCCCATTGTTTATCTAAGTGTCGCCTAATGTTTACGGGTGGGGCCAATAAACAGGAGCTCACAGATGCTGCGCAAAACTACATTGATGGCCGCTTTGGCTACACTATTCATCTCGACACCTGTTCAGGCTGCCGAGCACGAAATTACAGTTCTTCCCGATGCATATTTTCCAGAGACCACTTATGTGTCTGCTGGTGATACCATTGTTTTCGTTAATGAAACTGACGGCGTCCTTACCGTAACAGCACTTGACCAAACTTGGGAAACTGAAGAGTTTGGTATTGATCAAACTGAGTCACTTGCGGTTACAGCGGAGATGGCAAAATCGTTTTTCCATGATGGCCTTGCCAACGAAGATGGTGACACCACCATCAAGGGTTTCATCAACTTTGGCGCAGCACCGCTTGATCAAGCGTCTTCAAATGCGGCTGAAGAAGAAGAGGCCCTGAACTAAGGCGCGAGTTCACATCTCGACTAACCCTATGAAACTGAAGTGTTTCTTCGGGGGCTGCCTGCATAAGCGTGGCGGCCCCTTTGCCTTTTTCACCCAACCAAAGCGCAATTTCATCGGGTTCTAAGATCACAGGCATACGGTGGTGAATGCCTGATATGGCTGTATTTGCGCCCGTTGTGACAATGGCGCAGGTTTTGATGGGGGTCTCTTCCACGTCCCAGTTTTGCCAGATGGACGCGAAAGCAAGAGGTGCGCCGTCACTGCGCGAGATGTACCAAGGGTCGCGCCCACCGTCCTCGGACTTGGTCCACTCATAAAATCCGGTCGCAACGACGACGCAACGACGTTCACGACAAGCCACTCTAAACGCTGGTTTTTTCGCAATCGTTTCAGCGCGGGCGTTGATCAAGAGGGGGCCATCATTTGGCTTTTTGTACCAACTGGGAATAAAGCCCCAACGCATGGATTGCAGCCGTCGCCCGCCACCATCCGCCGTAATCGAATGGACAGCATTTGTGGGGCAGACGTTGTAATTTGGGACATCAGGCAGATCATTATCAGGCTTGGCCGCAAACAATTGCGCCATCGCATCTTGTGGCATGGTGTTGGCGATACGGCCGCACATATGGTCCCTACTCCACCCTAGAAAACGCCCAACGCACGGTTGGGTTAACGCTGCGTTCGCAGCAAGTTTAGCACGCCAATGTACAATTGAGCATTTAAAATGTGCAGTTTCATTTGCAGATACTGCCCCCAAAACGGGGGATTTAGGCGAACGGCACAGTTTACGGCCTTATCTGTACAGTGCCGCGCTGTTTGGCGTGGCAATCATTCGTTAACCTGTTCCCCGTGTTAACCATTTGGGTAGGCCAATTAAACTTTTCTTAATCTATGCGGTTTCCGTCTGGTGAGTGGGTGCAACAGCCGCCTATGCTGTCGGCCAACTGAACGCGGCGAAAGCCATCACATATCGCCGCGACAAAGGGCACCAAATGAGCAATGTCATTCTACACTGCGTCTTCTGCAATTTCCGCAAAGACGTCACTGCTGAGCAGCGCACCGAGGTGTTCGAAGCGTTAGAGGCTTTTAGCCAAACGATTGATGGCGTCCTTGGGTTTGATTTTGGTGAGAACCGCGATTTTGAAAACAAGTCCCCCGCTTTTGCTGGTGGCTTTGTTATCCGGTTTGCCAACCAGCACGCATTAGAGGCCTATGCGGTTCATCCGACGCATCAAAAATTGGGCGCGCAGCTTTGTACGCTGTGCGAAGGGGGCGGTGATGGCATCGTTGTTTATGATATCGAGAAATCCCAATAACAGGAACGTTCGATCTGTTTGATACAAAAAAGGCGCGCAGTGCTGCACGCCTTTCCTGTTGTCGTTAAGGGAGCCCCTTATTTCACGGTGATACGACCATCAGTGTAGGGCGTGAATGGCCCTTGAGCGGCCAAGTATTCCGCCATGACGTCAGCCAAATCTGGTCCGTAGTCATAGGCGTTTGCCGCTGATTTGAACATTTTATAGCCATCGCCACCGTTGCGAACGTAGTTGTTAGACACAACACCATAGGTTTTGCCCAAATCAATAGCAGCGCCACCCACCATGACATCGCTAATGCGCGCGCCTGCTTCGGCAGCTGAGTCTACAGTGAAGGAGATGCCTGCAACCTGTGCAAAACGGCCCGCGCCTTCTTCCAATTCACTCACACCATTTTCAAGTGCAGCAACGATTGTTGCACCATCAACTTCGAATGTGGACAGTGTGTTTTGGAACGGAAGCACTGTAAGCACTTCGCCCATTGTTACCGGACCCGCATCGATGCTGGCACGAATACCACCACCGTTTTGGATCGCGATTTCAACGCCTTGGTCTTTTACACGGTCAAGCATCGCATCTGCGATCAATGATCCCATTGGGCACTCGACTGCGCGGCAAACCGAACGATCACCTTCAATTGCTGCGGCGGCTTCGGCCACAACTTTGGTGCGGATTTCCTCAAGCGGTTTTGCAGCTTCTGCAATGCGTGCAACGGTTGCTGCATCTTCTGTTACGGACGCATCCATAACCAATGGCTCGCCGACGGCTTCCACGATTTCGCCAGCGTCGTTAAATGTGACGTTCAGCTCGCCCAAGAATTTACCGTAGGCATAGGCCTGAACGATGGCTGTTTCGCCAACCATGGTTGGATATGCACCCGCCGCACGTTCATTTGTGTTGGACAATAGCGTGTTTGAGTGACCACCAACGATCACGTCAACGCCAGTTGTTTCTGCCGCAACGCGTTGATCCACACCGTAACCAGAGTGGGACAAGACGATGATCTTGTTCACGCCCATAGCTGTGAGCGCGTCAACTTCACCTTGGACCGCAGCCACTGGATCAGAGAACGTGATGTTGTCGCCCGGGGATGCCAGATCGCCAGTGTCATCAGGTGTTAGGCCGATCAGGCCCAGTTTTTCGCCGCCACGTTCGATCACTGTGGATTTGGCCAATTTGCCAGCCAACAGTGGTTCGTTGGACACATCAGCGTTGGACATCAGCACAGGGAAGTTCACCGCAGACATGAAGCCTGCCAACACTTCTGGGCCATCGTCGAATTCGTGGTTGCCCACGGTCATCGCGTCATAGCCAACCTTGTTCATCATCTCGGCTGCCAATGCGCCTTTGTAATATGTATAGAACAACGTGCCTTGGAATTGGTCACCGCCGTCTACGAGGATCGAATTGTTAGAACGGGCTTTTGCATCCGCAATCGCTGTGACCAAACGGGCGGAACCGCCAAAGCATTTGCCCTCTGCATTGTCTTCAGAACCGCACCCGCTGTCGTATTTGCTGATTGGTTCAAAACGTGCGTGAAAATCGTTTGTGTGTAGAATGGTCAAAGAATAATCGGCTGCTGCCGTGCCTGCTGTCAAAGCAAGTGCAGCCACTGTTTGTGTTAAACGCATCATCTGGACGTCCCCCATTGGTTGAATATCTCATCACTTTGGCCTTGGTCTGTTCAAGAGTCAAAGCCGCAACTGAATCATTTCGCCCCACATCTATCACACGCGAATATGACGTAACGGTAACGCTGGTGACTTGACGCCTGATTACCCAAAGGGCATCAGGCGCGTATGTTGATATTCAAAATATTCCGCTCCGACGAATGGGCAGACCTGCGCGCCAAGGGCGAAACGCAGGGTGCGCCGATCGATATTGCAGATGGTTATGTCCATTTCTCAACCGCCGAACAGGCGCAAGAAACGGCTGACAAGCATTTCGCAGGTGTCGAAGACCTGTTCTTGTTGGGCGTTGAAACTGATCCGCTGGGCGATGACCTAAAGTGGGAAGTGTCACGCGGGGATGCATTGTTTCCGCACCTATACCGCAACTTGAAACTCGCCGATGTGGCATGGGCACAGCCTTTGCCATTGGTCGATGGACGCCACGAATTCCCGGCGGGTTTGCTGTAAACACGTCTCCCGATCCGCATTAGATGAAACGACAAAGGGCCACATTCGGATGAAACAGGTAATGGAACAGCTGGGGCTTAAGGCCTTGCTTAAGATTGATCCCGAATTGGCGCATGGTTTGGCGATCAAAGCCCTGAAGATGGGTTTGGCCCCAACACCCGGTCCGGTCACGTCCAGCCGCCTTGCCACCAAGGTTGCAGGTTTGGATATGCCTAACCCTGTTGGTTTGGCAGCGGGTTTTGACAAAAACGCCGAAGTTGTCGCCCCTTTGTCCAACGCAGGCTTTGGCTTTATCGAAGTTGGCGCGGCAACGCCGATCGCGCAGCCAGGCAATCCAAAACCACGGCTGTTTCGCCTAAGTGAAGATCGCGCTTCGATCAATCGCTTTGGCTTTAACAACCACGGCTGCGAGGCAATCGCTGCCCGCCTCAGCAAACGCGGCATTGGCATTCCTGTTGGCCTAAACCTTGGCGCAAACAAAACCAGTTCCAATCGTGCCGAAGACTTTGCCACTGTATTGAAACAGGCAGGTCCATATGTGGATTTCGCAACTGTGAATGTGTCCTCTCCCAACACTGAAAAACTGCGCGACTTGCAGGGGCCAATGGCCTTGGCCGCGTTGCTTGATGGTGTGATGCAAGTGCCCGGCGACACGCCAGTGTTCCTGAAAATCGCACCTGACTTGACGGATCAAGACCTTGCTGACATTGCCAAGGTGGCCACGGACGCTCGCGTTGCGGCTATTATCACAACCAACACCACCCTTGATCGTGCAGGCCTTCAAAGCCAGCACCGCGATGAAATGGGCGGCCTGTCAGGCGCGCCATTGTTTGAGAAATCAACGCGCATCCTTGCGAAACTAAGCGAGCTGACAGCCATCCCATTGATCGGCGTTGGTGGCATCAGCACTGGCGAACAGGCCTATGCTAAAATTCGCGCCGGTGCCTCTGCGGTACAGCTGTACACTGCGTTGGTTTATGGCGGTCTGTCCCTTGCGGCCAAAATTGCCCGCGAGTTGGATGCGCTGTTGGAACGCGATGGGTTCAAGAACGTTCAGGACGCTGTTGGCACAGATAAGGCACGTTGGCTTTAAACCTGCTTATTGTTCTGGGCTGCGGCCTCAAGTGCGGGATATCGCAGACTTAATGTGATGCCCCGCGCAAGAAACGACACAAGCAACGCCGCCCACAATCCGTGGTTCCCCCAAAGGGGCAAAAACAGCCAAACGGCGATCCAGTAAACAATAAAACTGACGATCATCATGTTGCGCATATCGCGCGATTGGGTTGCCCCGATGAAAATTCCGTCCATCATCCACGCCACACAGCCAATCAACGGGGCGACAACCATCCAAGGCAGATAGATGCGCGCCTCTGCCTGAACTTCTGGTGATTTGGCCATAAGGTCGATCAGCCAAGGGCCAAAGATTGCGAATGCCAAGGCTGTGGTGACGCACACAACAGCCCCCCAAAAACCTGTCATCAACGCAGACCGACGCAGACGTGATGCATCACCGCGCCCCATAGCCCGTGCAATCAACGTTTCAGCAGCAAAGGCAAAACCGTCCATCGCATAAGCCGTGATGTACATGAACTGTACCAGCACTTCGTTAGACGCCAGCGTGACATCCCCGAACCGCGTTCCAAGGAACACAAAAGACGAAAAGATCACCATCAACAGGGCGGAGCGGATCAAGATATCAGTGTTCAGCAGCGCCATGCGGATCAGTTTCGCACGATCAAACACCTGCACCCATTTGCGCCAATCAGGGTGCTTGAACGCATCGCGGCATAAATAAAGCGCCAGCCCAGCGCCAATAAGTTCAGCAATCACTGTCCCAATAGCCACGCCCTGCACACCCATATCCAACCAAAGCACGAAAAAGACGCTGAGCAGTATATTGACGCTGTTCATCACCAGTTGGACCCAGAACACGCCCGAAGTGCGTTCCATCGCGACCAGCCAACCCGTTAGTGCATAAATGCTGATGGCCGCAGGTGCCGTCCAGATGCGGATTGAAAGGTAGCTGTACGCAAGCGTTTCGACCTCTGCGGAGGCATGTGACATGCTGAGGGCGGCCGCGAAAATAAGCGGTTGTAGCAAGATCAGTGTGAACCCAGCGGCCAAAGCGATCAAAAGCGCACGGGTTAGGATAATGGAGACCTCAGCGTGATCTTCTGCCCCCGCAGCTTGTCCAACCAGACCCACGGTGCCCATACGCAGAAAGCCGAAAATCCAGAAAACCGTAGTCAGAATGATTGCACCAAGGCCGACAGCCCCAATCGGTGCTGCCTCTCCCATTTGTCCAACAACGCCAAGATCCACAGCCCCAAGGATAGGAACCGTGGCGTTTGACAGCACCAAAGGCACCGCCAGTTTGAGGATACGTTTGTGGGTAATCTCTTGTGGTGGCGTTGTGGGTGTGACCGGTTTCACGATTTATCGGAACGTGGTTGCGGCATCAGGAAATGCCCCGTCGCTTGGGCGAACAGCTTCTCGCGATTATCTTGCCAGCCCTCAACATGCACAGAGGCATAGCGCCGTCCAGATCTGGTGATCCGTGCGCGGGCATAGGCATCGCGTGGCAGGCCAGAACGCAGGTAATCCACAGTAAAGTCTATGGTCTTTGGCATGCGGAACGCTGTGCTATCGCCCTCCAACTCACCGCTTTCAAGATCATCCCAAAGTGTCGCCCAGCTGAGGGAAATGACGGATGTAATTTCTAAAAACGCAGAGGTCACACCGCCGTGGATCGCGGGCAGCATTGGATTGCCGATCAGTTTGTCAGCATAGGGCAGAACGGCTGTCAGTTCATCGCCGCGCCGATCAAAGGTGACACCAAGGTATTGGATATAGGGTACACGTCCGACCAATTTGGTCAGCGCCTCGTCGCGGCGTTGTTTGATCACTTGGACGGGTTCAGGTGGCTTTCTCATGTGCGCTGCCCCTCGATTGTAAACGTGCCTGTCGCCATTGCGACGGGATTATCCGTGTCCTCATCCACTGCCGTTGCTCGCACAAAGGCGACGTTACGGGTGATGTGGTAACATGTTGCGGTGGTGGACAACGCCTGCCCCGGCGTGGCCGAGCGCATGTAATCAATACGCAGGTCAATCGTGGCTGTGGCCCCAGGATTGGACGGATGGCTCATCACTGCCGCGCCGCAACAACTGTCCATCAACGCAGATACCGCGCCCCCATGCACAACGCCCGTTTCCGGATCACCGATCAGGCGTTCGTCATAAGGCATCGTGATTGTCGCTACACCGTTTTCGATTTCGGTTAAAACCATCCCCAGATCGCGCGAATGTGGGATCGCTTCCATAAACTGTCGGGCTATATTCACTTTGTCTGACATGAGCGTGCGCCTTTCGTTGCTTGCAACCTTTTGACCAGTCCCATGCGAAAAGGGCAAGAGCACCCGTTGCGCTTCTATTGCGGCCCGCCTAACCTACTTGCCAAGGGGAGCACTATGACTGACGATCGTATATCATTTAAGGAAATGTGTGCCGCGTTCGATGTGACGCCGCGCACTCTAAGGTATTACGAGTACATTGAATTGCTGCAACCTGATCGTGAAGGCCGTTCGCGGTTTTACGGTGCCCGCGAACGCGCGCGGATGAAGTTGATCATGCGGGGTCGTAAATTTGGTTTTCAACTCGAAGACATCCGCCAATGGCTGCTGATCTACGAAAACGAGGGCACAAAGGCGCAAATGGAAGCGTGGATTGATATGGCCGATGGTCAGCTGAAAGAGCTGGCAGAGCAACGTGTCCATCTGGAAGAGGCCATTACCGAGTTACAAGTTTTGCGTGAAAACGTGGCGAGTGAATTGGCGAAATAGTCGCTCGATTGATGGCCGATTACTTAGGTATGGGGTCCCGATTTTGAGTGCAGTGATTCCATTCGCTTGGTCAATTTTGGCAACGAAGCAGATGCGTTTGTGGTTGTCTCTACGCTGGATTGTACAAATTCACGAAAATTGCCTGCAAAATAATGCAATTCCCCCCAATCCCCGTTTTTGCCAGATTCTCAACCACTTGACGTAAAGAAACGCTACGTAAGGCACAAAGTTGACGTAGCGTATAACTTACGTAAACTAAATCTCCATTGTATCAAACGGGAAATAGACCCAATTGACACTCGTAACACTTATTTTGCGGGCGGAGATAAAGCCGATGACCGAGAATACCAAAACCATCAGAGAGATGTGTGACGACCACAACGTCACCCCACGCACTTTGCGCTTTTATGAAGCCAAGGAATTGCTGTTCCCTATTCGTGAGGGGCAAAAGCGTCTCTTTACCAAACGTGATGGCGCGCGCCTCAAGCTGATCTTGCTGGGCAAACGCTTTGGCTTCAGCCTTGAGGAAATTCGCCAGCTGCTGGACCTGTATCACGTTGACGATGATCGCCAAACCCAACTGGCGCGCGCCTACGCCGTGGCCAACGATCGTCTGGCCGATATGGAACGCCAGCGCGACACACTGAGTGAAGCCATCGAAGACTTAAAACATCAAATGCGCTGGGGCGAGAAGATGATCGCCTCGACCAAAAAAAATTCTGGGATGACCCACTAAGACCGGGTCGCCCTTCACCCAATTTGTGCCCAATCGGAGAACACTATGCCCCGCTACACAGCCCCAACAAAAGACATGCATTTCATTTTGCACGATCTATTGAAAGTCTCGGAAAGCGCCATTCCAGGTTATGATGAGCTGGAAGCAGATTTCACATCTGCAGTGCTGGAAGAAGCGGGCAAACTGACGTCTGAAGTGTTGGCCCCTCTGAACGTGACGGGCGACAAAGAAGGCTGTCGTTTGGAAAACGGTGTTGTTTACACACCAGCCGGTTTCAAAGACGCATTTGCCAAAGTCAAAGAAGGCGGTTGGACCGGTCTGGATATGCCCGAGCAATACGGCGGGCAAAACATGCCAGCGGTTTTGGGATCAGCAGTGGGCGAATTGTTTTCCGGCTCCAATATGGCGTTCACAATGTATCAGGGCCTGACCCACGGTGCAGCATCCGCGATTTTGGCCCACGGTACTGAAGCGCAAAAAGACAAATGGTTGCCAAACATGGTGTCGTGCGAATGGACAGGCACGATGAACCTGACAGAGCCACATTGCGGCACTGATCTGGGGCTGATGCGCACCAAAGCAGAACCACAAGCGGACGGCAGCTATAAGATTACAGGCCAGAAGATCTTTATCTCTTCCGGTGAGCACGACATGGCGGACAACATCGTTCACTTGGTACTGGCGAAAATCACCGATGGTCCTGAGGGCATCAAAGGTGTGTCTTTGTTCATCGTTCCAAAGGTTATGGTCAATGAAGACGGTACCTTGGGCGAGCGCAACGGGGCAACCGTTGGCAGCATCGAAGAGAAGATGGGCATCCACGGCAACTCAACCTGCGTCATGAACTATGACAACGCGACAGGCTATTTGTTGGGCGATGAGCACAAAGGCATGCGCGCCATGTTCACCATGATGAACGAGGCGCGTTTGGGTGTCGGGATGCAAGGGCTGTCCCAAGCCGAAGCTGCGTATCAAAACGCACTGGATTACGCCAACGATCGTCTGCAAGGGCGCGCTGTCACCGGTGTTCAAAACCCAGAGGGTCCAGCCGATCCATTGATCGTTCACCCAGACATTCGCCGTTCCTTGATGGAACAAAAGTCGTTCGTTGAGGGCGCACGTGCCTTCATCCTTTGGGGTGCCACGATGATTGATGCCGCCCACCGCGCGGATGACAAAGACGCCGATGGCTTGGTGTCCTTGTTGACCCCAGTGATCAAAGGCTTTTTGACGGACGTCGGTTACGACATGACCGTTAAGGCGCAACAGATCTATGGCGGACACGGCTATATCGAGGAATGGGGCATGTCCCAATTCACCCGCGATGCCCGTATTGCTATGATCTATGAAGGGGCCAATGGCGTTCAGGCGCTAGACCTTGTGGGCCGCAAATTGGCGCAAGACGGCGGCAAGCACGTGATGGCGTTCTTTGAAATTGTGAAAACATTTATCAAAGACAATGCAGGCCAAGATGAGGCCTATGACAAAGACTTCATCGAACCCCTCAAAGCAGCTTCCAAAGATTTGCAGGCCGCAGGCATGTATTTCATGCAAAACGGCATGAGCAATCCAAACCACGCATTGGCTGGTTCTAACGACTTTATGCATATGTTTGGGCACGTCTGCCTTGGCCTGATGTGGGCACGTATGGGCAAGGTTTCTAGCGATACCTTAGCTGCAGGTACGGATGACGCAACATTCTATGAAACCAAGCTAGCGACAGGTCGTTTCTATATGGCGCGCCAGTTGCCTGCGACGGCATTGCACCTGACACGTATTCAATCTGGAAGTGATACGGTGATGGCGCTGGATGCGGCAAACTTCTAAGGTGCTAGGGGTGGGCGATTGTCCCACCCCAACGACACTGCAGGAAAAACAACCATGCCCAAACGCTTTCGCCTTACACGCCGCTTCCCTGTCGCAATGACAGAAGACGGGTATCGCCGGTTAAAACGGTTTTCAGCGGATGCGGGTTTGGATGAAGGCGAGGCACTTTCGTTCCTGTTTGAGAACTTCGCCAGCGTTGTGAACGAAGAAAACCTGACCGCACGTTTGCGACTGTTCAACGCAGAGCTCGACGCGCGCAAGAAATAAACACATCTGGGGAGGATGTTGTGATGAGTGAGACGGCCAAAGGATGGATGACCGACGAACACCAGATGATCGCGGATATGACGGCCCAATTCATCACAAATGAATGGGCCCCCAAGTTTGCCGATTGGCGCAGGCAAGGGCAGATGGATCGATCCACGTGGGCTGAGGCCGGCGAACTTGGGCTACTCTGCCCCTCCATCCCCGAAGAATTTGGCGGCGCTGGCGGCGATTTCGGGCATGAGGCTGCGATCTTGATCGAAGGCAGCCGCGCGAACTTGGCAAGCTGGGGACACGGCATCCACTCTGGGATCGTGGCCCACTACATCCTGAACTGCGGCACGGACGAGCAAAAGGCACGTTGGCTGCCTAAAATGGTCACTGGCGAATTGGTTGGCGCACTGGCAATGACGGAACCCTCAACAGGGTCCGACGTTCAAGCGATCAAAACGCGGGCCATTCGGGATGGTAATTCTTACCGCCTCTCTGGGCAAAAGACATTCATCACCAACGGACAGCACGCCAACCTCATTATTGTGGCCGCCAAAACAGACCCATCGCTGGGATCAAAAGGCGTGTCCTTGGTGGTTTTGGAAACCGACGGTGCAACCGGATTTGCACGCGGGCGCAACCTTGAGAAAATCGGGATGCACGCGGCTGATACATCAGAACTGTTCTTTGACAACGTCGAGATCGCACCCGAAAATATCTTGGGCGGGGAAGAGGGCAAAGGGTTCTATCAACTGATGAACCAACTGCCCCAGGAGCGGTTGATTATCGCCTGCTCTGCCATTGGCGCAATGGAAGGCGCAGTTGAACGCACCATCGCATATTGTCGCGAACGCGAAGCCTTTGGCGGGCCAATCATGCAATTCCAAAACACACGGTTCAAATTGGCGGAGTGCAAAACCAAAACAATGGTCAGCCGCGCATTCTTTGATGAGTGCATGGCAGAACATTTGCGCGGGGAACTAACACCAGACAAAGCGGCAATGTGCAAATACTGGACGACAGACACGCAAGCATGGGTGTTGGATGAATGCCTGCAATTGCACGGCGGCTATGGTTATATGCAAGAATACGCCATTGGTGAGATGTGGACTGACGCACGGGTGCAACGCATCTATGGCGGAACAAACGAAATAATGAAGGAGTTGATCGCGCGGGAGCTGTAAAACTCAACCGGCATTGCGGGCTGAAAATTCAGATGCCTCCGGCGGGAGTTTTTATGGTAAGATGAAGACAAGGGACCACCCTGCTGTTCGATCCAATTTGGGATTGACCCGACGAGCCAAACAGCAGGGCTTCACCTTACACACGGCTCAGCTCTCCAGCCTGCCGCGCAGAACTTGGATCGCAAATTAACCTTAAGACTAAGTGAACGCCCCGTTCATCTTACGAAATAAACTCCACGGGGGTCTGGGGGTGTGAAACCCCCAGCTTCCTTATCAAAAAACACCTTGGGAGGGGTATGGACCATGACGTTGAAATTGCATTGCTTTGGTGAAAGCGGAAATTCTTACAAAGCAGCACTGGCTTTGGAACTTTCGGGCCTTGAGTGGGAACCCGTCTTCGTTGACTTTTTTGGTGGCGCGTCCCGAACCCCTCAGTTCAAGTCTGTCAACACGATGGGTGAAGCGCCCGTTTTGGTCGACACTGCTGCGGATTACACAGTGACCCAATCCGGTGCTATCCAAGATTATGTGAGCCACCTAAGCGGCAAATTTGCAGGCACCTCGCCTGAGGAACGCCGTGAGGTTTTGCGTTGGGTGCTGTTTGACAATCACAAGCTCAGCTCAATGGCGGGCATGACCCGTTTCTTGATGAACTTCTTGCCCGAAGCGAAGCGCCCAGCGGAAGTGATTGCGTTTAACCAAGGTCGTCTACAAGGCGCATATGCCACCCTCAACACCCATCTTGAGGGCCGTGATTGGATTGTTGGCGACGCCCTAACCAATGCCGATCTAAGCTGTTGTGGCTATCTTTATTACCCAGAGCCTTTTGGCTTTGCCCGCGCCGACTGGCCCCACATTGATGCGTGGTTAACCCGCATTTCTGAAACCCCGGGCTGGAAGCACCCCTATGATTTGATGCCCGGAAACCCATCTGACCGCGCGTAACCTCACAAAAGGACGCAGCGGCAGCTCTTGAACTGCTCTGCTCCACGTAACCACATTGTGGCAAAGACCACTGCCAAAAGGATCAAAGAATGACCGAAGCCTATATCTATGACGCCCTGCGCACCCCGCGTGGTAAAGGTCGTAAGGACGGCAGCCTCCATGAGGTCACCGCCCTGCGCCTATCCGCTGTCACATTGAACGCCCTGAAAGAGCGCAACAATTTGGGCGGCCATGCGGTTGAGGATGTAATTTGGGGCAACGTAACCCAAGTTATGGAACAAGGCGGCTGTTTGGCCCGTTCCGCGGTTTTGGCTTCTGATCTGGATCAATCCATCCCGGGTCTTGCGATCAACCGTTTCTGCGCATCAGGCATGGAAGCTGTGAACCTTAGTGCCAACCAAGTCAAAGGCGGCGCAGGCAGTGCTTATATTGCCGGTGGTGTTGAGATGATGGGCCGCGTTCCTATGGGATCTGACGGTGCTGCGATTGCCGCCGATCCTTCCGTTGCGATGGACACCTATTTCGTCCCCCAAGGCATCAGCGCCGACATCATCGCCACCAAATATGGGTTCACCCGCGACGATGCAGATGCATTGGCTGTTGAATCCCAACGCCGCGCCAAAGTTGCATGGGATGAGGGCCGTTTTGCCAATTCTGTGATCAACGTGCGTGACATCAACGGCATCTCGATCCTTGATCACGATGAATACATGCGTCCCCAAACCGACATGCAGTCCCTTGGTGCCTTGAACCCAGCGTTTCAGGCGATGGGTGAAGTCATGCCCGGCTTTGATAAGATTGCGTTGATGAAGTACCCGCACTTGGAAAAAATCAATCACATCCACCATGCAGGCAATTCATCTGGCATTGTTGATGGCGCTGCTGCCGTTCTCATTGGCAACAAAGAATTCGGTGAAAAGCATGGCCTAAAGCCACGTGCCCGCATCCGTGCCACCACAAAAATTGGCACTGATCCGACCATCATGTTGACGGGTCCGGTTCCTGCCACCCAAAAGATTTTGGCAGACAACGGTATGACCATCTCAGACATTGATCTGTTTGAAGTGAACGAGGCCTTCGCCTCGGTAGTCATGTTGTTCATGGAAAAATTCAAAGTCGATCATTCAGTTGTCAACGTAAACGGCGGTTCAATCGCTATGGGTCACCCGCTGGGTGCCACAGGTGCGATGATCATTGGCACGTTGTTGGATGAACTAGAACGTCAAGACAAAGAAGTGGGTCTTGCGACCCTTTGCATTGCATCCGGCATGGGTGCCGCCACAATAATTGAGCGCGTATAATGACCAATAAATCACATCCTTTCCATGCTGTCGCAACTCTTGCTGCGTCTGAAGGCATGACCAACCTAAAGCTCAAGGTCGCCAATGACGGCACCTATGTCCGTCTGGTTCAACAAACCCCACCATTGTTTTTCAAATTCAAACCTGACCCAAGCGACAGCTTGGACGGGACCGATTTGAATGACTTTAAGCGCATCCTGCTCAGCGAAGACGATTGCAGCAACGGGCCAAACGAGACCCTGGCCCTTGTCAAAATGTTGTTGAAAAAGTTTGAGAATTACGGGTCCGACACCCCAACCAAAAAACCCAACTTGGGGAGAT
>JAGSGK010000188.1 GCA_023955215.1 Paracoccaceae bacterium | reverse complement strand
GAAACGATGAATTCATCAACATCGATGTGGATCAGCCAATCGACATCAGTTTTGCGGTTATAGGCGTGGGTCGCGTTTTTACTTTGACGAACCTGATGTTTGACTGGGCGCTTTCCGCCCAATTTTTTCCAATGTGCATCGTTGCATTGATGAACACGAATTTTTGGGTGTGCTTTGAGTAATGCATAGGCGTTAGATTCTGGGTCATCCAGATAGATGAAAAGGCGGTGGGCACCTGCATCCAGATGGTATGCTGCAAAGCGTAAGACATCCAACGTGGGTGCCAAGATCGTCGCCACTACTCCCCAACGTGTCATTTGCAGCTTCCCTCGTTGAATACGTCAGGCGAAGATAGTTGACCCACCCAATGCCTAACCATGCCATGCACACCGGAAATATCAACCCGTAGGGTTAAACCATCATCTCCTTGGTCGCTGTTAAACGTATATCTGCATAGTCGCGTTCTACGCGGTCAATGTCCCATTGCAGGCGGGTCAGATACACAACGTCACCATCATTATCGAGCGAGATGTGTTGTTTGTTTGCATCGATGAATTTCTCGACAGCGGCCTTTTCTCCATTCACCCAACGTGCAGATGTGAATTGGGATTGCTCAAAGCGAACAGGCAGCCCGTACTCAAGTTCAATACGGCTTGCGAGTACTTCAAATTGCAATTGCCCAACAACACCAACGACAAAGCCAGCGCCGATAGATGGCTTAAATACTTTCGCAGCGCCCTCTTCAGCAAATTGCATCAATGCTTTTTCAAGGTGCTTAGACTTAAGCGGATCGCCTGCACGCACACCTTGTAGCAATTCAGGAGCGAACGAAGGGATGCCAGTCACGCGGATGGCTTCGCCCTCGGTCAACGTATCGCCGATGCGCAATTGCCCGTGGTTGGGGATGCCAATGATGTCGCCGGCCCAAGCTTCTTCCGCCAATTCACGGTCAGATGCGAGGAACAGCACTGGATTGGAAATTGTCATCAACTTTTTGCTGCGTACGTGGGTCAACTTTTGACCGCGGTGGAAGTGACCAGAGGCGAGGCGCACAAATGCGACGCGATCACGGTGCTTTGGATCCATGTTCGCTTGAACCTTGAAAACAAAGCCTGCAACCTTCTTTTCCTCCGGTGCGATGTTGCGTGGCTGGGCTGTTTGGATCTGTGGCTCTGGGCCATAGTTGGCGATGCCTTCCATAAGCTCTTTTACACCGAATGAATTGATCGCAGACCCAAACCAGATAGGGGTTAGGGACCCTTCAGCCATGGCTTCTTTGTCCATGGGGGGCAGCAATTCACGTGCCATTTCCAGTTCTTCACGTAACTGTGCCAGTTGGGTGGCTGGTACGTGTTGTTCTAGCAATGGGTCATCCAAGCCATTGATCTCAATAGATTCAGAAACCTTGTTGCGATCTGCGCGGTCCATCAATTCAAGACGGTCACGAAGGATGTCATAGCAGCCGATAAAATCGCGACCCACGCCGATGGGCCAACTGGCTGGCGTTACGTCTATGGCAAGATTTTCTTGGATTTCGTCGATGATTTCGAAAACATCGCGGCTTTCGCGGTCCATTTTGTTACAGAATGTTAGGATAGGCAGGTCGCGCATCCGGCAAACTTCAAACAGCTTTTGTGTTTGTGACTCAACGCCTTTTGCGCCGTCGATAACCATAACCGCTGCATCAACGGCTGTAAGTGTGCGGTATGTGTCTTCGGAAAAGTCAGAGTGACCGGGGGTGTCAACAAGGTTGAACCGGAACTCTTTAAAATCAAATGACATTGCGGATGCTGATACTGAAATTCCGCGGTCTTTTTCCATCGCCATAAAGTCAGAACGCGTCCGGCGCGATTCACCTTTGGCCCGTACTTGGCCCGCCATTTGGATTGCACCACCAAACAACAAGAACTTCTCTGTGAGAGTCGTCTTTCCAGCATCCGGATGCGAAATAATCGCAAAAGTACGGCGGCGCGCGATTTCAGGCGGCAAGGCGGGGCGGTTTGAGGCATTATCCAACATATCAGCCCCTATAGATTGAGGGGTCTGGTCGCGCAAGCGGTGCGAGTCAGGATAGTTTTGTCAGCGTGCTGAAGCGCGGCGCAAAATGGCGGCAGCATCCGGGCGATTCAGTAGGCCTTCTTGAACGTCCAAACCTGCATGCGGTCTGTCCGAGTGGCCAGGGATGACATCACCCATGTCTTTAGCGATATGTGCTGGCAACACGGGTTTAGTGCGCGTGTCGATCAACATGGACTCTGCTGCAATACCTTCAGCGTAGATGATTTGATGGCTGTCAAAGAGCAACTGAAAGTAATCGACGTATCCACCAGCTTGAGTGAATACGGTGTCATCATTCAAGAGATAGCGCACTTTGACCAATAACTCGGAACGGCCTGCACCCAACTCGTCCGAGCGTTGATAGATGAAAAGGCGGTGATCAGGGCTGACGATAAGGTCGTTGTCGTTATTAAGTGTACCAGCCTTGATGCAAATCGGGGCAAATTCGCCCACGGCACGAACAGTGTTCTGTCCGATCCATTGTACTTTTTGTGGCCCATCATCGCGGGTTAAAACGCGGTCGCCAACATTGAGCTCTTCAATGCGGCGTTGTTCGCCAGAGGCAAGCGTGATGTGAGTTCCACGCGAAAAGCTAACGCAGGCAACTTGTGCGAATGTGTGTGCGGGTGTTTTTGTATTGATCCCGACAAGGCTATAGCTTGTGTGGGCTGCAAGTGGGGACAAAGGGAGTAGATAAATCTCGTTTATGTCACCTTCGTCGTCGACTTCGACCAAAATTAAGGCGTCTGTTATTTGTCCGTCCGGTGACATAAAGGTCAATGCACTGTCCAAGTGCAAAGCAGAGCCAACGGCCCCAATTCCAGTGCCCTCCGCTACAGTGAATTTGATTTCTGAAACCGCATGAAGGGCCAATCGAACAGGCTCGACAGATTTGCCTAATTCGTAAACATCATCCAGTAATAATTCTGTTGCAAAAGACAAAGGGTCATCCAAGTTCGCGCCGTCAATTACCAAAAAATCGGTACTTTTGTAGACGGGCAAGGTTTGCGCTGGAGCAAGTGTGGATGATTTTGACTGAGGCATTGTGGACCATTCAGGATGAGACGTTGATAGTGGGCTAAACTATGACCGTGGCGGTATCAGGTCAATTGCAGTTCTTTTGCTAGCGCTTAGAGGATTGACGGTGTTAGTGCTATATCAAATTGAAAAAGGGATGGATCATGGATTTAGGAATTTCGGGTAAACGGGCATTGGTCTGTGCATCATCAAAAGGTTTGGGTTTGGGCTGTGCGCAGCAACTTGCTGCGGCTGGCGTAAACCTTGTGATGAACGCACGTGGTTCAGAATCATTGGAAGCCTCAGCAGCCGCTATTCGTGCCGAATACGGTGTGGAAGTTGTAACTGTTGCCACCGACGTGACCACGCTTGAAGGTCAAGAAGCGGTTCTTGCAGCTGCGCAAGATGTTGATATTCTTGTAACAAACGCAGGTGGCCCACCTCCTGGTATGTGGTCTGACTGGGACCGTGATGATTTCATCAAAGCCATTGATGCCAATATGCTGACACCGATCACATTGATGAAAGCGCTATTGCCGGGCATGATGGACCGTGGCTGGGGACGGGTGGTCAACATCACGTCACAGTCGGTTAAAGCACCGATTGCTGTCTTGGGATTGTCCAATTCTGCACGCGCAGGTTTGACCGGTTATGTCGCAGGCACTTCGCGCCAAGTCGCTGGCCACGGCGTCAATATCAACAATCTTTTGCCGGGTATTCACGACACTGATCGCGCAATTGCACTTGATACGGGTGTTATCAATGCAAAAGGGATCACGATGGAAGAAGCACGTGCAGAACGCGCCGCTACGATTCCCGCAGGTCGTTATGGTTCGGCCGCTGAATTTGGCGCCGCTTGTGCATTTTTGTGCAGTCAGCATGCTGGATTTATCGTCGGGCAAAACTTGTTGATGGACGGCGGCGCGACGAACGCAACGCTCTAATCATGGCAACGGCGAAAGAACGGTTCTCGTTAAAGGACCATCTGTTTAACCCAGAGACAATTGGGCGGCTCGCGCAGGAATTTGGCGCTGGTATCCCATCCTTTGATGGAACGCGTTTTGAGAGCGAAGCCTTAGCGGGCTTCGCTGATCGCGAGCTGCTGCAGCGTCTTGAATGGATGGCAGATTGCATGGAAACGCAGCTTGCGTCTGATTTTCCAACAATGGCCGATCAACTTGAGGCGGCGATGCCTAAGATGTTGAACCCAACCCTGAGTGATGACGACTTTGGTCATTTTATTCACGCGGTCCCCGGTATTTTGGCTGTGCGGCATGGACTTGAAGACCACCGTGAACGTGCCCTTGATCTATTGTACGAAGCGACAAAGCGCTTTTCGATGGAATTTTACATCAGACCCTTCTTGAATCGTTGGCCCGATGAGACGTTGGCACGCCTTGCCGTGTGGGCGCAGGATGAAAACTATCATGTGCGTCGTTTGGTGAGCGAGGGGACACGGCCACGTTTGCCTTGGGCTAAGTCGGTTACCTTGACGCAAGAGCAAACCATTCCATTTTTGGATGCGTTGCATGCGGACATTGCGCGGTTTGTAACCCGTTCAGTCGCAAACCACATGAATGACATATCTAAGATTAATGCCGACACAGTTGTTTCGCTACTGGCTGATTGGAAAAAACAGGGCCGCCAATCGGTTAAAGAGCTGGATTGGATCACCCGCCATAGCCTTCGGACCCTTGTAAAACAGGGGCATATGGGCGCGCTTGAGTTGCTGGGGTACAGTAAGGACGTGCCTATTTCCGTCGATGCACGAATACTCACTCCTGTTGTGATGATGGGGGATGCAGTTTCATTTGAGATTGCGATTTCTGCACAGACGCAATGCCCTGTGCTTGTCGATTACCGGATCGAATTTGCGCGTGCAGATGGCAAACGTGCTGAAAAGGTATTCAAACTCAAGCAGGGTAAGGTTGGGCCAGATGCCCCGCTGAACCTGAAAAAGGCACATAAATTAAAGGCGGATGCGACCACCTTTACTTTGTTTGAAGGCGCGCATCGCATCACAATTCAGGTCAACGGTGTCGATCATACGGTTTTGGATTTCCAGCTGACCTCCAACTAACACATCACAATGCAGTGTGTTGCACTTCGGTAGTGGCGCGTGTGTTACGAGGCTGCTAGAGCGATCACGATTTATTTGCCCGAGGAAATCATGCAAGCCACAGCCCTAATTGTTATTTTTGCACTTGTTGTCATCGCTAGTCTTTTTGCTGCACCGCGTCGTGCAACGGTTGATGGTTTCTTTGGTGGTATGTCTGTGAATGGCAGCGCACCTAGTCTTTGGGTTTTAGTCTTGAGCCAAGTGACAACTTGGATTTTTGCGCGAAGCCTCATGAACGCGGCCATCTTGGGGTACTTTTACGGAATCGCGGGCACTTTGGCTTACGCGGGGTATTACGCTTCATTCCTAACTGGTGGGTTCATTGTCTTGCGTTTGCGCGAGGGTGGGGCAACGTCGGTTCAAGATTGGCTTGGGGCGCGCTTTGGCACAGCAGGAACAACAACCTATAACGTGGTCATTGGTTTGCGCCTTCTTTCCGAAGTTTTTGCGAACCTATTGGTCGTCGGGTTGATTGCAGCCGCTGTGCTAGGTGGATCTGGTACATCGGCGATACTTATCGTTGCTGTTTTGGGTTTTGCCTATTCCGCATGGGGTGGTTTAAGTGCTGCACTGCGCACGGACGTCGTTCAGATGGTTTTGTTCCTTGTCGCCTTTGGTGCGGCGTTCACCGCGTTGATCGCGGGTCCTGATTTCAATCTGGGTGCAGTTTTGACAGCTCCGGGCACTTCTGGACCATATAATGGTTGGGTTTTACTGGTTGTTGCCGCGCTTCAGATGTTTTCCTATCCGGCACATGATCCTGTGATGATGGACCGTGGATTTATTGCGGACAAAGAGACAACACGCCGCTCTTTCCTGCATGCCTTTTGGATTTCAACACTGTGCATCATTGGATTGGGGTTCTTTGGCATCCAAGCCAGCCTGACAGGTGCCGAATATGAGGGTGAATTGATAGGCACGTGGAGCACCATGTTCCCTACGTGGGTATTTGTATTATTGATGGTGTCGCTGTTGGT
>JAGSGK010000263.1 GCA_023955215.1 Paracoccaceae bacterium | reverse complement strand
AGTTTGATGGGGCATCTGTACAGTTTGCATTGATTTGGCGGGTGTACGGGGTGTTAACCCTGCAATGTGCATGTTTTGACCTGCTTCGCGACTTCAGATAGCTTGAAGTTAATGGGGCTAATTTCAGGAAAACCTATGGCGATCAAAGTTGAAATGCTACGTTGTTTCCATGCTGTCGTGGACAATGGCAACCTTATGCAAGCGGCCAAAGAACTGGGGCGCACCCCTTCGGCCGTTTCAATGATGCTTAAACAATTTGAAGACCACATCGGCGCACCCTTGTTTGAGGCGGGGCGTAAATCCCGCCTGACTGCGCTGGGCGAAATGATCCATGTCGAGGCACGTAGAGAATTGATTCACTTCGATAAATCCGTTTCGATGATCAATGCATTGGCACGGTCCCAAGCGGGATTGGTGCGTATTGCGGCAACGCCTTCTGCCGCCAACACGATCCTACCACCTGTCATAGAACGCTTTGCCAAATCCCATCCTGCAGTGCGGTTGGACGTGCGCGATATGTCCTCGGCTGATGTGTTGCATACTTTGTACGAAGATCAGGCTGATATCGGGATTGGGACTATTCCGGATTCCAATAATTTTGAGCATTTTGAACTGTTTAGCGATAGATTTGGTGTTGTCTGTCGCCATGATCATCCCCTTGCCAAAGATTGGGATCAACTCGCTTGGGCCGATGTCGCACCCCATCGTTTCATCGCAAACGGGTCATGTTCGATGGTCCAAGACCCTGAATTTGCACCAATTTTAGAGGGTTCGTTGATCATGGCATCTACCACGATCTCGCTGTTGGCACTTGTGAACGCAGGCATTGGGATTACAGTGTTGCCGGAACAGGCTTTGCCGTCGACATACAGCGATTTGGTTTTCCTTAAGTTGTTGAATATCAATGAGATAAGAAAAGTCGGGGTTGCATCACTGCCCGAAAACGAACTGACACCAGCGGTAAAATCCTTCTTGAATATACTTAAGGTAAACTGAAATATCTTTCAGTTAATTGCGATTGATTGAAGGTAATTTGTGGCGCAAATTGTGGGAAATTTCCAACAGTTAGGCGCGCAGATGACACAATCATATAAGAACTATATCGCAGGTGAATGGGTCGCTGGTGGCTCCGAAGTCGAAAACCGCAATCCGTCTGATCTATCTGATGTTGTTGGACTTTATGCCCAAGCAACCTCTGATCAGCTTGAGCAAGCCCTTGACCAAGCACGCGTCGCTCAGGCCGAATGGGCCGCCACGGGAATCGAAAAGAAATACAACGTCTTGATGGCCATCGGCACCGAGATGATGGCCCGCGCCGAAGAGTTGGGTACATTGCTTTCCCGCGAAGAAGGCAAGCCGTTGGCAGAGGGCAAAGGCGAAGTTTACCGCGCCGGCCAGTTCTTCACCTACTACGCCGCTGAATCCCTTCGTCAAATGGGCGACACAGCAGACAGCACACGCGAAAACATCGAGATCGATGTGCGCCGCGAAGCACTGGGTGTTGTAGGCATTATCTCGCCCTGGAACTTCCCAACGGCCACGGCCTCTTGGAAGATCGCGCCAGCCCTGTGTTATGGCAACGCAGTTGTATGGAAACCTGCAAATGCGACACCTGCATCCGCCGTTGCATTGACAGAGATCATTGCGAAACAAGATATCCCGAAGGGTTTGTTTTCATTGGTAATGGGTGCTGGTTCTGAAGTGGGTCAACGCCTTGTCGAAAGCCCGAAAGTGGACGGTATTTCCTTCACAGGTTCTGTGCCTGTTGGCAAAGGTATTGCACGTGCAGCCATCGAAAACCTTACTAAAATTCAGATGGAAATGGGTTCTAAAAACGCACTAGCGGTTATGGATGATGCAGACATCGATCTGGCTGTGGCAATGGCTGCAGGTGGCGCTTTTGGGGGCACAGGTCAGAAATGCACAGCATCTTCCCGCCTTATCGTACACTCAGCCGTTCACGATGAATTCGTGTCAAAATTATTGGTCGCAACTGAAGCAATGAAGGTTGGGCACGCACTTGAGGCCGGTACACAGATCGGTCCCGTTGTGAGCCAACAACAACTGACTGAGAACATGGCCTATGTTGAGTTGGGTAAATCCGAGGGTGCGGAACTGCTTTGCGGTGGCCAACGTTTGGAAATGCCGACTGAAGGGTATTACATGGCTCCTGGGCTTTTCATCAATTCAAACAATGACATGCGTATCAACCGCGAAGAAATGTTTGCCCCGCTAACTGCTGTCATCAAGGTCGATAGCTACGATGAGGCACTGACAACTTTGAATGATACGAACTTTGGTTTGACGGCTGGTATTATGACCCAGAACCTCGCACGCGCTACGCACTTCCGTCGCAATGCGAAATCCGGTTGCGTCATGGTGAACCTTGCAACGGCTGGTACAGACTATCACGTGCCATTCGGTGGTCGTGGCGACAGTTCATACGGGCCACGCGAACAGGGGTCTTACGCGGCTGAGTTCTACACTGTTGTAAAGACAGCGTATATTTCATCAGGGACACCAATGTAATGTCCGCAAAACCGGTCCTTATTGATAATCTGCAATACGCCAACTTCTCGCCCAAGGTTTTCGAACAAATGCGGGCAGGGGGCGTGGATGCAGTACATGTGACGATCGCATATCACGAGAGTTTTCGTGAGATGATCCTGAACCTTGAACAATGGAACCGCTGGTTCGAGGTGCATTGCGATCTGATTTTCAAAGGGACCACCGCAGCAGACGTTCGTTTGGCGCAAGAGACTGGGCGCACTGCAATTTTCTTTGGTTTCCAGAACCCTAGCCCGATTGAAGATGATATTGGGTTGGTGGAAATTTGCCATCAACTTGGCATTCGTTTCATGCAACTCACCTATAACAATCAGTCGTTGTTGGCGACGGGATGTTACGAGGATGACGATACCGGCCTGACCCGTATGGGCAAACAGGTGGTCGCGGAAATGAACCGCGTTGGCATGGTCATCGACATGTCGCATTCTGCGGATCGTTCCACCTTAGAGGCGATTGAGCATTCTACCCGCCCAATCGCGATCACCCACGCCAATCCAGATTGGTGGCATCCTGCGTTGCGTAACAAGTCCGATGAGGTTTTGCGTGCCTTGACGGACGAAGGCGGCATGCTAGGTTTTTCAATATACCCGCACCACTTGGCGGGTGGGACCAACTGCACCTTGGATAGTTTTTGCCAGATGATAGCTGAAGCCGCATCGCGCTATGGCGCTGAAAATTTAGGTATTGGGACGGACCTGTGTCAGGACCAACCCGATAGTATTGTGGAGTGGATGCGGGTCGGCCGCTGGTCGAAAACGATCGATTATGGTGAAGGTTCGGCGAGCAATGCTGGCTTCCCAGCAATGCCAACATGGTTTAATAACAATCGCGATTTTGGTAATATTGCCAAGGGTTTGATCGCCGTTGGTATGAAACAGAATGAAGTGGATGGCGTGATGGGTAACAACTGGCTGCGCTTTTACGAAACCAGCTTTGGTCCTGGCAAATGAACGCGTTCGTCGCCCCCACACCAGCGTCGCTGCGCCCACCATCACAAGTGATGCGTTTGTCGCGCATGGGGTCGATGTTTCCGACACGGTTGTCTTTCTTACGCAGCTTGATGCGTCGCCTTGCAGCTGAAAAGGTCAAGGTGACCCGTCCTGTTTGGGAGATGTCAGATGATGGGTTTGGTCGTGCGGTTTATAGCTTAGACTTTGGCGGGCACACTTACAGCCTTGTTGCCATCTCTACGGACTTACCGCCGGAAATGCGTACCGACCGCGTGATCGCCGAGGCGTGGGACAGCGCATATGTCCTATATGACGGCGTGCCCGATGCCGCAGAGTTGGATCGCATAACCGCCAACGCTCCACGACAAGAAGCGGGGCGTTTTACGGAACGTGATCTGGTCCTTAGCCGTGCAAACAAGTCGGTACGCCTGTTCGCGCACGTGACAGAGCGTCTGCAAGCAGGACAGCAACCCGACACAGATATGATCCGCAGCGTTGGCTACCTGATGCGTACAACGGCTGTGTACGGTAACGGAAAGTTCGGGATCGCCGATCGCAGGCTGATCGCGGACCGGCCAGGATTAGAGGGGCCATTTGCGGCGGAAATGCTGACTGTCTGGTTGATCCGTAATTTTACCCACGACTTGGCCGAGCATGTTGGTGGCGCGCCACTGGATGATCATCTTAAACGCCACTTGGGTGTCGGCAATTCAACGGGCCTGGGAATGGCACCCTTTTTGGTAACGCACCCAGTTTTATTGAACAATTGGATGTTGGCACGTGAGACGGCATTGGCCCGCGTGCGTGCGATACCTGTGCTAGAACTTGATCAGAAGGCACGTATT
>JAGSGK010000036.1 GCA_023955215.1 Paracoccaceae bacterium | reverse complement strand
TGGACCACTTGGTTGCGGCCATGGTCATGAAGGCCGCGGGTGAAGATCCTGTTGGTGTGAACTACATCCCATACGATGCCGGTGGCACAGCGATGGCGGGTCTGTTGTCTGGTGAGATCAAAGCGCTTTCAACAGGTTTCTCTGAAGCCGTTGCTTTGGCAACAGCTGGTGAAGTCCGCATCATCGGTGTGACAGCCCCTGATCGCGTTGCAGCGTTTGCCGATGCCCCAACAATGAAAGAGCAGGGCATCGACACTGAGTTTGTAAACTGGCGCGGTTTCTTCGGTGCACCAGGTTTGTCTGACGAAAAGACAGCACAGTACCAAGCCGCACTTGAAGCAATGTACGACACCCCAGAATGGGAAGCAGTACGCGCGACAAACGGTTGGGTGAACATCCACAACTCAGGCGACGATTTCCGCACCTTCCTTGAAGGCCAAGAAAAAGAAATCGGTGATCTAATGCGTGAATTGGGCTTCTTGTAAGTTCTAAATTTGGCGGCTGGCAGGGACCGATCCTTGCCAGCCGTTTTTTATTAAAATTGGGGGGAGCGACAATGGCGTTAGACCGTTGGATTGCATTGATCATTCTTATGATCTGCTTGGCGTATGGATACGCTGCATTTTTCACGATGGACGCGACATTGCCGCCGTTCATGCAACGCAACCCTGTTTGGCCTTCGACCTTTCCTAAAATCCTATCTGTGATTGGAGCCTTGGTTGCCCTGTCTGTTGTTCTGGGTCTTGAAAAAGACACTGGCGGGGGCAAAGAGCCGGACATTGATTACACGCGCTTGGGTGATTACAAAATCGGTCAGGCGCTATTCCTGCTGGGTTTAATGGTGGCCTATGCACTGTGCTTACGTCCTGTAGGTTTCCTTGGCTCAACAATGTTTTTCTTGATCGCTGGATCTGTTGTACTCGGAGAGCGCCGTTGGTTCATCATGATCCCTGTCGCGGCATTTGCCTCTGGCGGTATCTGGTATTTGGTCCAAGAGGTCCTTGGCATTTTCTTACGGCCTTGGCCGTTCTTTTTGGGAGTGTAGGGTATGTTAGAAGGTATTCTGATTGGTCTGACGACCGCATTTACTGGCACCAATCTGTTGATGGTCATCGGCGGTTGTCTCATCGGTACATTCATTGGAATGTTGCCAGGTCTTGGCCCCATGTCGATCATCGCGATTATGATCCCTGTAGCGATTTCTATCGGTGATCCGTCCGCGGCGCTGATTTTGCTGGCGGGTGTTTATTATGGCGCGATTTTTGGGGGATCGACGTCTTCGATCTTAATCAATGCTCCGGGGGTCGCGTCAACGGTTGCAACCTCGTTTGATGGATATCCACTGGCCAGACAAGGCAAAGCGGGCAAGGCGTTGACAGTTGCAGCGATTGCTTCGTTCTGTGGTGGGACTATTGGTGCGATCTTGTTGATGATATTTGCACCGATGTTGGCTTCTGTCGCGTTGTTGTTCCACTCGGCTGAATATTTCGCGCTGATGGTTGTAGGCTTGTCTGCCATCGCTGCCTTCGCGGGTACGGGCCAAGTGGGCAAGGCCTTGTTGATGACTTTGTTGGGTCTTATCATGGCCACTGTGGGCGAGGGCGCGTTGTTCAATGCACCACGGTTCACGATGGGCATAATGGATTTGCAGTCGGGCTTTGGCTTTATCACGCTGGCGATGGCGATGTTTGCTTTGCCAGAAGCGTTGTATCTGGTGCTGGACCCTGCGCGGTCCAACAATGAAGCGGGTGGCGAGATTAAAGACCTGCGCATCACACGTGATGAGGCGAAACAGATTGCGCCTGTGATTGGGCGCCAGTCTATCCAAGGGTTCTTGATCGGTGTGCTTCCTGGGGCAGGGGCGACAATTGCCTCCTTCCTTGGGTATGCGGTAGAGCGCAACATCGCTTCCAAAGAGGATCAAGAGCAGTTTGGTAAGGGGTCGATCAAAGGTTTGGCGGCACCTGAGGCTGCGAACAATGCGGCGGCGACAGGATCGTTTGTGCCATTGTTGACACTGGGCATTCCGGGATCAGGCACCACAGCCATTCTGCTTGGCGCTTTGATTGCTTTGAACGTCACGCCGGGGCCACGTCTTATGATTGACGAGCCTGAGGTGTTCTGGGCCGTCATTGTCTCTATGTATATCGGGAACTTGGTGCTGCTGTTTTTAAACCTGCCGTTGATCCCTTACATTGCCAAAGTGTTGGCCGTTCCGCGCACTTTTCTGATCCCGTTCATTTTGTTCTTTACTCTGATGGGGGCCTATATTGGGCAGAACAATGCGACGGAATTGCTGATCTTGGTCGGTTTCGGGATTTGCGCCACTATTCTTCGGTTTGCAGATTATCCGCTGGCACCGCTATTGATCGGGTTCATCTTGGGGCAAATGCTAGAGGACAACTTTAGCCGCTCTATGCAACTTGAAGGTGGCATTGGCTTTATCCTCGAACGTCCTATGACGATGGGTTTACTGGCCTTTGCAGTCCTGTTGGTGGTCCTGCCAACGTACCGTGCCCGTCGGGCCCGTATTCGGGCGCAGGGTATTGCTGACGGTGATTAATACTTAGGCCAGCATAACTGACATTGAAGCAAGAGGGACGTTCAAGCGATTGAGCGCCCCTCTTGCTGATGGCACTGCGGAGTGTTGATCTGTGTCATGGGAAACTATGGGCTGAGTGGTGTGGTTTTGGCGTATTGTGCGAATCAAGTCCCAAATATTTGCTAGATCCGGCTGCTGCTTGTTGTGTTGCGGTGTCGCGATTTGAGAACGTATGTAGAACATGAAATTACGTGTGAATTTTTTTGAATTTATTTGGGATTTTATGGGTTAAAAATCTAAAATCAAGACCGGTACTATATCTTGTGTATTGGTCGTAAAAATCCTCAAAATTTGGCCATATAGTGTTTTAGTGCTTTGCGTTGGTAGGTGTTTAACATCAAATTTTCACTGTTTTTCTGGCTTTGGCCCAAGGAAAACCATTGCCACCCATGAATTCCCATACTATCCATAGTACATCAGATGAGAACGAGCCAAGGGGCACCGAACGACCCCGCAATAATAAAAAACTCTAGCAGGTTTCATACAGGCACCTCGATTTCATCAGACGACAGATCCGGCGCGTGAGCGAGCAGACATCCCCCCAGGTGGCGCGCGCAGCTGGACTTACCCGCCAAGCGGGACGAAGGCGGAGAATTGATCAGTGGCAGCTCGATCAATTCTCCGTTTTCATTTCAAAAACTGGGGAAGAATTTAGCGCAATCCGCGCACAGATATAGGGACGGGGCCAACAGTGGCACGTAGGTTCAGGGGCGAAAGCGACCATAAGGTCGATACGAAGGGGCGGGTGTCTATACCAGCCTCTTTTCGTCGTGTGATCGAAGCGTGTGATCCTGAATGGACCGAAGGTTTGGCCCCCCGTATTATCATCGTTTATGGCGGCGCAACGCGCGATTATCTTGAGGGTTTCACGATTGAGGCCATGGATGAAGTTGATGATAAGATCGCCGCTTTCCCGCGTGGTTCTGCGAAACGTAAAGCGATGGAGCGTTTGTATTCAGCCCAATCAGTTGAAGTGATTGTGGATGACACAGGCCGCATCGTTTTGCCTGCAAAGCTTCGCGAAAAAATCGACCTCGATGGCTTGGCTAAATTTGTTTCGTCAGGTGACACCTTCGAAGTTTGGAAGCCCGAGGCGTATGACGCCAGCATCGCGGCATTGGATGATGATGGGTTTGACCCCGATCTTGATCCTTCCGTCTATTTAGACGGAGATCACGTCTAAATGTCGGCTGGGGGGCCACATATTCCGGTTCTGATCAATTCGATCTTGAAAGCCTGTGGCCCGATTGAGGGTCGTTGGCTTGATGGTACGTTTGGCGCCGGGGGTTACACAAAGCAATTGTTGGATGCGGGTGCAGATCACGTCATGGGCGTTGATCGCGATCCCTTAGCATTTGAACTGGCCGATCCTTGGGTTGGGGATTACGGCGATCGCATTACTCTGCAACAAGGCGTCTTTTCGCGCATGGACGAATATGCACAGGACTTGGACGGTGTCGTTCTTGATCTAGGTGTTAGTTCTATGCAGCTTGATTTGGCTGAACGTGGATTTTCATTTATGCGCGACGGACCGTTGGACATGCGCATGTCACAAGATGGCCCTTCAGCCGCTGATATCGTGAACACCGCCGAGGAAGGGATGCTTGCGAACATCTTGTTCCACTACGGTGAAGAGCGCGCTAGCCGCCGTATTGCGACCGCGATTTTGCGTGAACGTGAGATGGAGCCAATCACAACGACACTTCGTTTGGCAGGCATTATTGAAGGTTGTTTGCCGCGCTCAAAACCGGGTCAATCGCACCCTGCAACGCGCAGCTTTCAAGCGATCCGCATTGCAGTGAACGATGAATATGGTGAATTATTCCGGGGCTTGATGGCGGCGGAGCGTGCCTTGAAGCCAGGTGGTCAATTGGCTGTAGTGACCTTCCATTCAGTGGAAGATCGCATGGTTAAGCGGTTCCTGACAGCCAGATCTGGCGCGGGAGGCAATGCAAATCGTTATGCGCCAGAACTAAATGTTGTGCCGGCCCAATTTACCGTCCGGTCACGTAAAGCCATCGGTCCAGATGAAAAAGAATTACAAGACAACCCGCGTTCGCGCTCTGCGAAACTAAGGGTTGCGGTGCGCACAGACGCGCCAGCAGGTGAGGTGGATGCTAAGTCGATCGGGATGCCGACGACTGGAAAGCATAAGTAAGGGTGAGTTTGAATGCGTACGGTTTTGTACATTCTAACAGTTATGGCAGTGATCGCGCTGGCATTTTGGAGCTACCAAGAGAATTATGAAACGCGCAAAGCGTTGAATGATGCAGACAGCGCACGCGGTGAAATCCAGCTGGCACACGCACGACTAGGTGTTTTGCGGGCCGAATGGGCATATTTGAACCGTCCCTCGCGTCTATTAGACCTTGCCGAATTTAATTTTGACCGCCTTGGCCTGTTGCCGATGGCACCGGAACAATTTGGTAACATTGACCAGATTGCATATCCATCAGAGCCATTGTTGCCGATCCTAAACCCGGTTGATGTTTCAAACACGGGTGATCAGCCATGATCCGTATTCCGCTACGCCCGTTAGCACGCATTCTAGACGCTCGCCAAAAGGGCGAAAATCCTGATGCAATTGAGCGTGAAAACAAACGTCTGCGTCACGAAGATATGCAAGCAATGTCACGTGCCCGTGCTGAGGGGCGATTGCTGGTTTTAGGGCTGTTTTTCTTCTGTGCATTTGCTGTTGTTGGTGCGCGTATGGGTGGCCTTGCCACATCTGATCCAGTCGAGCCGCGCTCGGCGGCGTATGGTTCAACGATCAGTGCTGCACGCGCTGACATTGTCGACCGTAATGGAAATTTGCTTGCGACCAACTTTGATACGCACGCGCTATATGCCCAACCGCTTCACATGATTGACCCGCAGGGTGCTGCGGATGGTTTGGTTAAGATCTTCCCTGACCTTGATCACGCACGTCTAATCAAAGATTTCACTGGTGAACGTAAGTTCTTGTGGATTCGAAAGAAAATCAGCCCTGAGCAAATGCAAGCTGTGCACGATATCGGTGATCCGGGTCTTTTGTTTGCCCCGCGCGAGATGCGTCTCTATCCAAACGGTTCGTTGGCGGCGCACATCATGGGTGGTGCATCCTTTGGCAAAGAGGGCGTTGCCGCAGCCGAGGTTATTGGCGTTGCAGGCGTTGAGAAGTATTTTGATGATTATCTTCGTGACCCAGCAAACGGGGCAACCCCATTAGAGCTGTCTATCGATTTGACGGTTCAGGCTGCATCAGAGCGCATTTTGTACGGTGGCATGAAGTTGATGAACGCAAAAGGCGCGTCATCAGTTCTGATGGACGTGCACACGGGCGAGGTTATTTCGGTTGTTTCACTGCCTGATTTTGATCCCAATGATCGTCCGCGTCCAGCAACCACTGGTGATCAATCTGACAGCCCTCTGTTCAACCGCTCCGTTCAGGGTGTGTATGAGTTGGGTTCTGTTTTTAAGATTTTCACAGCGGCACAAGCCGTGGATCTGGGTCTTGTGAACCCATCGACCATCATCGACACCAAAGGTCCGATGCGTGTCGGTGGTTTTAACATCGGTGAATTCCGTGACAAGAACTACGGTAAATTGAGTGTTTCAGACATCATTGTTCAATCATCCAACCGTGGCACAGGGCGCATGGCTTTGGAAATTGGATCTAAACGCCAAAAATCATTTCTTGACGCAATGGGCTTCTTTGAGCCTACACCGTTTGAGATTGTAGAAGCGGCAGGCGGGCGTCCGTTGTTGCCCAAACGTTGGACTGATTTAAGCAGTGTTACCATTTCTTATGGTCACGGTCTTTCATCCTCACCGATGCACTTGGCAGCAGGATATTCTGCGATAGCCAATGGTGGTCGTGCAGTCACACCTACGTTGTTGAAAAAAACAAGCGTCCCAAAGGGTCCACGTATCATGAGCGAAGAGGCTGCACGCGCGGCCCGTGGCATGCTGCGCAAGGTTGTCAGTCAAGGTACTGCAAGCTTTGGTGAAGTTGAGGGATATGCTGTTGGCGGTAAGACAGGGACTGCTGACAAACCAAAGCCCACAGGTGGTTATTATGAGGACAAGGTCATCGCGACTTTTGCCAGCATGTTCCCAGCGCACGATCCAAAATATGTTTTGATCGTAACCTTGGACGAACCAGTTGAAACGTCTGGCGATAAACCTCGCCGTACTGCGGGTTGGACGGCTGTTCCTGTTGCGGCAGAAATGATCCGCCGCATCGCACCTTTACTTGGAATGCGACCAACCGTTGAACCTCAAACTTTGGCTGATATAACGCTAACCAGCAGCAACTAAGCCACAAAGGCAACGCACATGGTTAAATCGCTTAGCGCACTTGGTCTTATGGCCGCAAACGGCGCGAATCCTGAACTGAGCGGCATTGCCGTGGACAGCCGTGAAGTTCGCAAAGGTTTCCTTTTCGCAGCGATGCCGGGTGTTAAGGTTCACGGTGCTAGCTTCGTTAAAACAGCCTTAGAACTTGGGGCGGTTGCTATCCTAACAGATCCAGAGGGCGCAGCACTTGCCTCAGAAGAAATTAGTGAGTTTGGCGCTGCGGTCGTAATCAGCGACAAACCGCGCGAAGCCTTGAGCCGCACAGCAGCATTGTGGTTTGGAGCGCAGCCACGGGTGATGACGGCGGTCACCGGAACGAATGGCAAAACTTCGGTCAGTACATTCGTGCGCCAAATTTGGGCCGAACTAGAATTGGCTGCGGTCAACTTGGGCACTACTGGGGTTGAGGGCGCGTGGACTGCACCTTTGGCGCATACCACTCCTGAACCCATCACACTTCACCAAATCTTGGCTGAGGCGGAGGCCAATGGCATCACCCACGCCGCGATGGAGGCTTCGAGCCACGGGTTGGATCAATGCCGCCTTGATGGTGTGGTGCTTAAAACTGCGGGCTTTACGAACTTCACCCAAGACCACTTAGACTATCACGAAACATTCGATGCGTATTTTGATGCGAAAGCCAGATTGTTTACCGAGGTTTTGGCTCCTGATGGTTGGGCCGTCGTAAATATTGATGACGCACGTGGGGCCGATGTTGTTGCTTTGGCTGCATCACGTGGCCAATCTGTGATGACTGTCGGACATGGCGCTGATGCCAACTTACGTCTGAGTGCACAGCGTTTCGACGCAACGGGCCAAGACTTACGTTTCGAATTTGATGGCAAAACATATCAGACGCGTTTGAACCTTATTGGCGGCTTCCAGGCAGACAACGTGATGTTGGCGGCAGGTATGGTGATAGCCAGTGGTGAAGAACCTGCACATGTCTTTGACACACTTGCACACCTGACTACCGTTCGTGGCCGCATGGAAGTGGCTGCGGCCCGTGACAATGGTGCCGCTGTTTTTGTTGATTACGCCCATACGCCTGATGCTGTTGAGACTGCGTTGAAAGCGATGCGCCCGCATGTGATGGGCCGATTGATTGTGATTGTTGGTGCTGGTGGTGACCGTGATACGGGCAAACGCCCGTTGATGGGTAAAGCTGCGTTTGAAAATGCTGACGTGGTTTTTGTTACAGATGACAATCCACGCTCAGAAGACCCTGCAATTATTCGTGCGGCTGTCATGGTGGGTTGTGAGCAAGCAACCGAAGTTGGTGATCGTGCCGAAGCAATCCTGCGGGCCGTTGACGCGTTGGGGGCTGGGGATGCTTTGCTTATTGCGGGCAAAGGGCACGAAACAGGGCAAATCGTTGGAGATGACGTGCTGCCATTTGATGATGTGGAGCAGGCCAGTATGGCCGTTGCAGCACTAGAAGGACGATTGGCATGAGCAATCTATGGACCTCGAAAGAGGCAGCTGAAGCAACCGGTGGTAAAGTCACAACCGCATGGGTTGCAAATGGCGTTTCGATTGACACACGCACCATTCAAAAGGGTGACTTGTTTGTAGCACTAAGTGCCGCACGCGATGGCCATGAATTTGTGGCACAGGCGCTGGAAAAGGGTGCAAGCGCAGCCTTAATTTCGCGCATCCCTGATGGGATGGATGAGAGCGCACCGCTGATCATTGTTGAAGATGTTCTGGATGGCCTTGAGGCATTGGGCCGCGCGGCACGTGACCGCACTGATGCGCGCATTGTCGCTGTAACAGGCAGCGTTGGGAAAACATCAACCAAGGAAATGCTTCGTGCGATTCTAGGGGATCAAGGCAAAACCCACGCATCTGTTGCAAGCTACAATAACCATTGGGGTGTGCCCCTGACACTGGCCCGCATGCCGGCCGATACGCAATACGGTGTTATCGAAATTGGTATGAACCACCCCGGCGAAATCGCGCCCTTGTCCAAAATGGCCCGCCCGCATGTGACGTTGATCACGACCGTCGCTGCAGCCCACCTTGAAGCATTTGAAAACGTTGAAGGCATCGCAGTTGAAAAGGCGTCTGTCATGGAAGGGCTGGAATACGGTGGTACCTCTGTCATGAACAATGACATTGAGACAGCTGCAATTCTGCAGGCCAAGGCGCATGATATGAAACGCCGCGATGTAGGGTTTGGTGAACATGGGTTCGATTATGTTCTGAAGGACGTTAAGATTATTGGCGATACCACGATTGTCCAAGCTGAGGCGCATGAGCAGCCATTGCTGTTCAAGATTGCAACTGCTGGTCGCCATTTTGCGATGAATGGTTTGGGTGCATTGGCCGCATGCGAAGCACTGGGTGCTGATCTTGCGCTTGCTGCTGGATCGCTGGGTCGCTGGTCCCCCTTTGAGGGGCGCGGTGCACGTGAAGTTATTGTACTTGATCCTGTGGAAAATCACTTAACGCTTGAATTGATCGATGACAGTTACAACGCAAATCCGACATCAATGGCTGCGTCGTTAGAGGTTCTGGCAGTTGCAAATGTCGAGGATGTTAAAGGCGGTGTCGCAAAGGGGCGGCGCATTGCATATTTGGGCGACATGAAAGAGCTAGGGCCACAAGCCGTAACTTTGCATGCTGATATGGCAGAGCTAAACGCAACACGCGCATTAGACGTGGTTCATTGTGTGGGCCCGCTGATGAAGGCGATGTATGATGCGTTGCCAGAAGCGCAAAAAGGGCGTTGGACTGAAACCAGTGCAGAGATGGTGCAGGGTATTCGTCGGGATTTAGACGCGGGTGATGTTGTGCTGACCAAAGGGTCATTGTCGATGAAATTGGCCCTTGTCGTTGACGCGATCCGTAAAATGGGCCATTCGATTGAACCAACGACTTAACACAAGATAATGATTGAAGGAGAGCTGTATGCTCTATTGGTTGTCTGATTACGAGGCATTTAACCTATTTCGTTACATCACAGTGCGTGCTGGTTGTGCCTTTTTGACAGCGCTTTTCTTTGGCTTCATTTTTGGACGTCCTTTGATCAATGTTTTGCGTAAACGCCAAGGCAAGGGGCAGCCTATTCGTGAAGATGGTCCGGAGGGTCACTTTGCCAAAGCGGGCACGCCGACCATGGGCGGATTGCTGATAGTTGGAGCATTGTTGACTTCAACCTTGCTTTGGGCGCGGTTAGACAATCCCTTCATTTGGATTATCCTGTTCGTGACGATGTCATTCGCGGCAATTGGTTTTGCGGATGACTATGCGAAGGTTTCCAAACAAACGACGGCCGGTGTTTCGAGTAAGGTTCGCCTGTTGCTTGGCTTTGTGATAGCGGGCATCGCGTCTTATCTCGCAACTTTAGCGCATCCTGAGCAGCTTCAATACCAACTTGCGGTACCTATTTTCAAAGACGTCCTGATCAATCTTGGTTTCTTATACATTCCGTTTGCGATGATTATTATCGTGGGTGCGGCAAACGCGGTTAACTTGACCGATGGCTTGGACGGTTTGGCCATCATGCCAGTTATGATTGCTGCGGGAACGCTTGGCGTCATTGCATATGCGGTTGGCCGAGTTGATTTCACCGACTATCTGGATGTGCATTACGTACCAGGCACGGGCGAAATTTTGATTTTCGCAGCTGGCGTGTTTGGTGGTGGCTTAGGTTTCCTTTGGTACAATGCCCCACCCGCAGCGGTGTTTATGGGCGATACTGGATCCCTTGCGCTAGGTGGCGCGCTTGGTGCCATTGCAATCGCAACAAAACACGAATTGGTTTTGGGCATCGTGGGGGGCTTGTTCGTTGTTGAAGCTATGAGCGTGATCATTCAGGTTCTGTACTTCAAGAAGACCGGAAAACGCGTTTTCTTAATGGCCCCGATTCATCACCACTATGAGAAAAAGGGCTGGTCAGAGCCGCAGATCGTAATCCGGTTTTGGATCGTATCGTTGATCTTGGCACTGATTGGGTTGGCAACACTCAAAGTCAGATAAGCGTTTCGCCTTTCTGCTTAACTAAAATTTAGGGGTTTGGGGGCTTCGCCGCCATTCGGGTAAATCATGATACCAGTCCAAGGTCTTACGGGTAAAAAAGTAGCTGTTCTTGGCTTGGGTCGCTCCGGCCTTTCTGCTGCGCGAGCTTTGCGCGAGGGTGGGGCAACAGCAATTTGCTGGGATGACAATGATTCAGCCCGTGACGTTGCGCTAGACGAGGGATTTGAATGCGTTGATCTGAAAAAGGCGGGCAGTTTTGACGATGTTGCGCGCCTTATCGTTAGCCCCGGTATTCCACATTTGTATCCTACGCCAAACCCAGTTGTGGCTGCGGCTCTTAAAGCGGGCGTACCTGTCGATAACGACATTGGGTTGTTTTTCCAATCTTTTGCGACACCAGAATGGAACAATTTTGAAAACATGCCGCGCGTAATCGCGGTGACTGGATCAAATGGTAAATCCACGACGTCTGCCCTGATCCACCACATTCTAAGTCATGCTAATCGTCCTGCACAGCTTGCAGGTAATATTGGTCGCGGTGTCTTGGACATTGATCCTGCAATCGACGGCGAAGTTGTGGTGTTGGAGCTGTCGAGTTATCAAACGGATCTTGCCCGCAGCTTAACTCCTGATGTTGCAGTCTTTACCAATCTCAGTCCCGACCATCTTGATCGCCATGCTGGCATGGGGGGCTATTTCGCGGCCAAACGTCGTTTGTTTGCCGAAGGTGGTCCTGACCGCGCTGTCATTGGTGTAGACGAATCTGAAGGCATGTTCCTTGCTGGTCAGTTGAGCGAAGGCGCTGCGGATGACCGTGTGATCCGCGTGTCAGTTGCGGAAAAGCTAACAGGCCCCGGTTGGCAAGTGTTTGCGCGTAAAGGGTTCCTTAGTGAGTACCGCAAGGGCCGTCAGGCTGGATCGATTGATTTGCGAAGCGTTGCTGGATTGCCGGGCGAGCATAATCACCAAAATGCCTGCGCTGCTTATGCTGCGTGTCGTTCTCTTGGGCTCGCACCGAAAGTTATTGAGGCCGCATTCCATTCCTTTGGTGGCTTGCCGCACCGTAGTCAGACAATCGCAGATGTTGGCGGTGTTCGTTATGTGAACGATAGCAAAGCAACCAACGTTGATAGTGCCGCAAAAGCGTTACACGCCTTCAAGCGCATTCGCTGGATCTGTGGTGGTTTGCAAAAAGAGGGTGGTGTTGAAGAGCTTAATGCTGCCTCTTTAGACGTTATCAAAGCATATGTTATTGGGCGCGAAGCGGCGCAGTTTGCTATGCAGCTGACCGCTGAAACGCAGGTGTGCACAACAATGGCTGAGGCAGTCGCCGCGGCGATGGCAGACGCACAGGATGGCGAAGTGGTTCTTTTAGCGCCGGCAACGGCGAGTTTTGACCAGTACGACAGCTTTGAACGCCGTGGCGATGATTTTATTGCTGAGGTCGAAAAGCGCTTGGACGCGTCTTAGTCTGCGGCAATCGCACGGGCTGCTGCTATGCCTGATGACCATGCCCATTGGAAGTTGTAGCCGCCCAGCCATCCAGTGACGTCGACCGCCTCTCCAATGAAATATAGGGAAGGCAGGGACTTTGCCGCCATCGTTTTTGATGACAGTTCGTCTGTGTCTACACCGCCCAATGTAACTTCGGCTGTGCGGTAACCTTCGGTACCCGAAGGTGCCATCTTCCAGTTTTGCAATTCGTCGATGATTTCGCCCAAGCGCTTATCTGATTGATCGGCAAGGTTGCCAGTGAGATCCATCTGCGTTGCAAGGTGATCGACAAGGCGGGTGGGCAATAGCTTTGCTAATTCTGTTGTGAGGTTCTTGCGCCCTTGTTCTTGTCGTTTGTCACGCAGTGCATCCATCAACGTATTATAAGGATCAATGTTGACAGAGATGTCTTGGCCTTCAGCCCAATAACTTGAAGCTTGTAAAACGACGGGACCAGAAAGACCGCGGTGGGTGAAGAGCAGCGCTTCGTCAAAGCTTGTGCCGTTTGCGGACACGCGGGCAGGTGTCGCAACGCCGGCGAGTGGTGTGAAGCGGTCTTCGGGGAATGTGAACGGAACCAGTGCGGGGCGTGTTTCAGTGAGGCTTAGGTCAAACTGGCGTGCGATGTCATAGGCGAATCCAGTCGCGCCCATTTTTGGTATAGATTTGCCACCCGTGGCGACGACAAGATTTTTGGCCGTGATTGGTTTTGAGCCATTTGGGCCAGTCAAAACGGCGGAATATCCACTTTCAGTTTTGGTCAGGTTTTCAACAGATGTTTGTAGGTGCAATTCGACACCTGCATCCTGCATCATTGTGCGTAACATGGCCAAAATCTCTTTCGCAGACACATCGCAAAAAAGTTGTCCCAGCGTTTTTTCGTGCCATTTTATCCCGTGCTGATCCACCAGTTCGACAAAATCCCACTGAGTATAACGGGCCAATGCAGATTTTGCGAAATGTGGATTTTGGGACAAGAACGCATGTGGCGCGCAATGCATGTTTGTAAAGTTGCAGCGCCCACCACCAGAGATGCGTATCTTTTCACCCGGTGCCTTGGCGTGGTCCACGATTACGACCCGTCCGCCAGCATTTGCAGCGCACATCATTCCAGCGGCACCAGCGCCAATTATTAGTGTATCAATTTGCATATCCCAGCCATTGCCTGACTGGATCGATACCGTCAAGCGTGACTGTGTGATTGGATGAAAACGCACTAGCCCGCAGAGAAAAACCACGCTATAGTTGCCATAGATCCCGAAAAGGGACGTTTTGAGGCAGTGTAAAGGCGATTACCATGACAGAAATGGTCTATGGTGCAGTACCGGTTCAACGTGGCGAACCGATCCTTCCCAAATGGTGGCGGACGATTGATAAATGGACTTTGTCCTGTGTTTTGATCCTGTTCGCAGTTGGTTTATTGTTGGGGCTGGCATCTTCGCCGCCATTGGCTGCAAAAAACGGATTTTCTTCATTCCACTATGTCCAGCGCCAAGCCTTCTTTGGCAGCGTTGCCTTGGTCGTTATGATCTTGATGTCAATGATGACACCCTTGGTGGTGCGTCGTCTGGCAGTTCTTGGATTTGTTTGTTCTTTTATTGCGCTGGCGATGTTGCCTTTCTTTGGAACGGACTTCGGCAAAGGTGCTGTACGATGGTACAGCTTGGGTTTTGCATCCCTGCAACCCTCTGAGTTTTTAAAGCCTGGCTTTGTGGTTGCCGCTGCTTGGATGATGGCAGCCAATCAGGAGCTAAATGGCCCACCTGGGCGTACGTGGTCCTTTGCTCTCTGCATCGCGATTGTGTTGATGCTTGCGATGCAGCCTGACTTTGGTCAAGCTTGCTTGGTCCTATTCGGTTGGGGCGTTATGTATTTTGTGGCTGGTGCGCCAATGATCTTGTTGGTCGCTATGGCTGCTTTTGTGGTTATGGGAGGTGTGATCGCGTACTCAAGCTCCGAACACTTTGCTCGCCGTATCGATGGTTTCCTAAGTACCGCAGATATCGATCCAACTACGCAAATGGGGTACGCGACAAAGGCCATTCGCGAAGGTGGGTTGTTTGGAGTTGGCGTAGGTGAAGGGCAGGTCAAATGGTCCCTTCCAGACGCGCATACCGATTTCATTATTGCGGTTGCTGCTGAAGAGTATGGCTTGATTTTGGTTTTATGTATCATTCTGCTGTATTGCGGTGTTGTCGTACGCTCCTTGTTGCGCTTGGTACGTGAACGCGATCCGTTCATTCGCCTTGCTGGTACAGGCCTTGCTTGCATGTTTGGTGTCCAAGCGATGATCAATATGGGCGTTGCTGTGCGTTTGCTTCCTGCTAAGGGCATGACATTGCCGTTTGTAAGTTATGGTGGGTCTTCTGTAATTGCGTCAGGTATTGCACTGGGCATGTTGTTGGCCTTCACACGCACACGGCCGCAGGGCGAAATTAGTGACTTACTGGGCCGAGGGCGCATGAGATGAAGACTCCGTTACTTTTGATCGCGGCCGGCGGTACAGGTGGGCATATGTTCCCGGCTCAGGCTTTGGCCGAAGAAATGCTGAAAAAGGGGTGGCGTGTAAAGTTAAGCACGGATGCTCGCGGCGCGCGCTATACTGGCGGCTTCCCTCATACGACTGAGATCGAACAGATCAGCAGCGCGACTTTTGCGCGTGGTGGCATTTTAGCCAAGGCGCTGGTTCCGTTTCGCATTGCTGGCGGCGTTATTGGTGCGGCCTATAAAATGTTACGCGATCGGCCTGATGTCATCATCGGCTTTGGCGGTTATCCAACTATTCCTGCGATGGCTGCTGCTACCCTATTGCGTTTGCCACGTATGATCCACGAACAGAACGGTGTCCTAGGACGTGTGAACACCTTGTTTGCGCCACGCGTTGATGCAGTGGCCTGCGGCACTTGGCCGACCGATTTGGCCGCGGGTATTGAAGGCGCCCATGTTGGGAATCCAGTAAGGGGCAGCATCCTCGATCGTGCAGGGGCAGGGTACATCCAACCTGGAGATTATCCGATGGATCTTCTAGTTATCGGTGGAAGCCAGGGTGCGCGGATTTTTAGCGACATTATCCCGCCTGCAATCGCACAGCTACCTATGGATATTTTGCGCAATTTGCGTGTGAGCCACCAAGCGCGCGGCGAAGACGAAGATCGCGTTAGGGACTACTATGCCTCTGAAGGTGTGAATGCTGAAGTCGCCTCATTTTTTCAGGATGTGCCCCGACGCATGTCTGAAGCACAACTTGTTATCAGCCGTGCGGGCGCGTCATCTGTTGCGGATATCAGTGTAATTGGTCGGCCGTCGATTTTGGTGCCCTTCGCTGCAGCTACAGGCGATCACCAGACAGCCAACGCGCGCGGATTAGTTGATGGCGGCGCTGCCGTCTTGATTCCAGAAAGTGCTCTGACGATCGACGCATTGAGCGAACAAATTGTTGCCATCCTCAGCGATCCTGCTGCGGCTGGACAGATGTCAAATGCTGCATTGTCTGCAGGTAAACCCGAAGCAACACAAACGCTGGTCGACATGGTCGAAGCCTTAGCGAATAAATAAAGGAGCATGCGCATGAACGCGGCCACCAAACTTCCCGGCGATGTAGGACCAATCCATTTTGTAGGTATCGGCGGCATCGGCATGTCAGGCATTGCCGAAGTGATGCACAACCTCGGCTACACGGTGCAGGGCTCCGACATTGCCGA
>JAGSGK010000008.1 GCA_023955215.1 Paracoccaceae bacterium | reverse complement strand
TTCCATCAGACCAAAGCCAGAAATACGGCCGACTTGAATGCGGGCGCGATCTGTCTTCAGCTTGTCTTTCATGCGCTTCTCAACGGCGGCGTTGTTCTTACGCTCGTCCATGTCGATAAAGTCGATGACGATCAGACCAGCAAGGTCACGCAAGCGCAACTGACGGGCAACTTCTTCAGCAGCCTCAAGGTTGGTCTTCACAGCGGTGTCCTCAATGGACCCCTCTTTGGTTGAACGACCAGAGTTCACATCCACAGCAACAAGCGCCTCGGTGATACCGATGACGATGTAACCACCCGATTTCAGCTGCACAGTCGGGTTAAACATTCCGGACAGATAGCTTTCCACTTGGAAGCGGGCGAACAATGGCAACGTGTCTTCATAGCGTTTCACGTTTTTGGCGTGTGACGGCATGATCATCTTCATAAAGTCTTTGGCGATGCGGTAACCGCGCTCACCTTCAACAAACACTTCGTCGATCTCACCGTTATACAAATCACGGATAGAACGTTTGATCAGGTCGCCTTCCTCATAGATCTTCGCAGGTGCGATAGATTTCAAAGTCAGCTCGCGGATCTGTTCCCACATGCGTTGTAGGTATTCATAGTCACGCTTGATCTCGGCCTTGGTGCGTTTGGCACCGGCAGTACGAACGATCAGTCCTGCGCCTTGTGGCACTTCGATCTCGTTTGCGATCTCTTTTAGTTTCTTACGGTCTGGTGCGTTGGTGATCTTGCGGCTGATGCCGCCACCACGGGCCGTGTTTGGCATCAAGACGCAATAGCGACCTGCCAAGGATAGGTATGTCGTCAGGGCCGCGCCCTTGTTGCCGCGTTCCTCTTTGACCACTTGGATCAACAGAATTTGGCGAACTTTAACAACTTCTTGGATTTTGTAACGACGGGCGCGTGGTTTGCGCACAGGGCGAATGTCATCGCTGTCATCTTCATCTGCTACAGATTCGATGCTGTCATCTTTTGAGGATGCCTTAGAACCTTTGGAGTCTTCGCCCTCAGCATCATCAGCCTCGCCACCCGTCGCAGGATCTTCCGTCGCCTCAACAGCTGGCTCTTGCGAATTTGCATCTTCAGCCAAGGTTTCTTCAACCTCAACCACAGCGTCATCAGTTGTTTCAACCGCAGCCTCTTCAGCGACGGCCTCAACTTCTACAGCTGGGGCGTCCGCAACTGTTTCAGCGTCAGCACCCTCAACAGCGTCATCCGCAGACAGGTCAATCGTTTCCATGCCATCGATTTCAACTTCGGTTGAAACAACGGCATCATCGCTAGAAACCTCAGCAGCACGGGTGCGCGAACGCGACCGTGAACGGCGCGGTTTCTTTGGTTTTTCATCTTCTTCATCACGTGCTTTTTGCGCTTCAGCATACGCACGTTCTTCCTCCATCAGGGCCTCACGGTCCGCGACAGGGATCTGATAATAATCAGGATGGATTTCACTAAAAGCTAAGAAACCATGGCGGTTTCCGCCATAATCTACGAAAGCCGCCTGAAGTGACGGCTCAACGCGCGTAACTTTGGCTAGATAGATGTTGCCAGCAATTTGGCGTCTATTTTCGGATTCAAAGTCAAATTCCTCAACTTTGTTTCCATCAACCACAACAACGCGGGTTTCTTCCGCGTGGGTGGCATCGATAAGCATTTTCTTAGGCATATTATCCGTTTGCACAACGCAAGAACGGCCGCTCCCGGAGGGGCCGCCGTTTTGGGAATGTGTCTTGTCAGGGCGATCATGGACGCGCGGCAAAACCAGGCCAAAAGCCCGTCTGCTGTGATGCAAAATGCTATCGCGCGCGTCATCGCGTTCTTCTCCGACACGCTGCAACAATTGTCGCCCGCGCATCCATTAAGTGCCGCAAATTGGTATTCCAAGATGCCAGCGTTCTCTCAGCCCTTTTGGGGCTCAATCGGTCTGCATGAACGTGGCGGTCATTTTAGCCAGCCAATGTCCACAACAGCGAAACTCAAAAAGAGGCTTACACATCAAAGGTAAGTATCTCTTAGCCCTAGATAATGACTTTTGGGACCCAAATACAATGGACAATCGGCCTAGGCTTGCGCAATCGGCAATAAAATCATCAACATGTTGGGAAATAAGCGCTTTTGCGCGATAAAAAACAGGGGCCAAATGGCCCCTGTTCTCGCATTCACTTTCTACTGCAGGTAGTCAGAGCGCTGCAGGCCATACTTGGCCATTTTTTCATTCAAAGTACGTCTTGGCAGGCACAACTCGTCCATCACTGAAGCGATAGACCCCTTATGACGGCGCATCGTATTATCGATCAACATGCGCTCAAACGCCTCAACGTATTCTTTCAACGGCTTGCCCTCAGTCGTCATGACCGGCTGCATTTCCTCGTGATCAGACATCAACAAGGATGCAATGCTGCCCGAACCACGGCGCGATTGAAGAACCGCACGCTCCGCCACGTTGATCAACTGGCGTACGTTGCCCGGCCACGGGGCCTGTAGCAACTGCGCAGCTTCTTGGGCAGACACCTTAGGAGCATCACAACCGTATTCATCGGCGAACTGATCGCCCAAGCGGGTGAACAACGTCAGAATATCTTCACCGCGCTGGCGCAATGGCGGTACAGTGATCCGCAAAGCAGCAAGGCGATAGAAAAGGTCCGGCCGTAAAGCGTCCTCGCAGGAACGCCCTGCCTCTTGCAGATTGCAAATCCCAACGATGCGCGTTTCAGCAGGCGTGCCCTGCTCATTAATCACGCTTAACAGGCGTGCTTGTGTGGCTTCAGACAGCGCTTCGATATCTTCAAGCACCAGCGTTCCGCCGCGTGCCTCTTCGATCGCTGGCAACTGACCATCTTCTGGCTGCATTGGACCAAACAAGCGTTTGGTTAACGCCTCGTCTTCCAGTGCAGAACAACTGACCAATACAAACTTCTTACCTGCACGGCTGCCAACAGCATGCAGCGCGTGCGCCACCAGCGTTTTACCCGTGCCTGTTTCGCCGTCGATCAGAACATGGCCATCCGCCTGCCCCAAATCTAGGATGTCTTCGCGCAAGCGCTCCATAACAGGTGATCCGCCAATCAGCTTTTTCATCAACTGGCCACCGTCGGACAATTCGCGGCGCAAAATACGGTTATCCATTACCAAACGGCGTGACGCTGTAGCTTTCTTAGCCAGCTCGCTCATACGGTCAGGGTTAAATGGCTTCTCCAAGAAATCAAACGCACCAACGCGCATCGCTTCAACCGCCATCGGCACATCGCCGTGACCTGTGATCATAATCACAGGAAGCGCTGAATCGTTGCCCATGAGCTTCTTAAGAAACTGCATTCCATCCATGCCCGGCATCTTGATGTCCGAGATCACGATCCCTGGATACTCTGGCCCAAGAACCTTCAACGCATCTTCGGCGCTGGCGAATGTTTCTGTGTCATAGCCCGACAGCGCCAACCATTGGCTGATCGACTGGCGCATGTCCTGTTCGTCATCAACGATGGCGATTTTCATGGCTTGGGTCATGTTACTTTGCTTCCTCATTCTGCCGCTGATACTTCAACGTGCATATTATTTTCTTCGTTCATGCCTTCGTCAAAAGGCTCGTCCGTCAATATCGGCAACTGCATTTCAAACACCGCACCGCCGGCTTGGCCGTTGCGTGCTGTCAGTCGACCGCCCAAATCGTTGACGATGCCTGACGAAATGGCAAGACCCAGCCCGACGCCATCACCCGCCTGCTTGGTGGTGTAGAACGGCTCAAACAGCTGATCCTTGTCCTCAATCCCCGGCCCATTGTCGCGCACGGTGAGGGTTGCGGTGTCACCAGCGGCAAGGATGATATCGACCTGCGGATTGCGTTCAAGTTTGGTTGCATCAAGCGCATTGCGCAGCAGGTTCACCAAGACCTGTTCGATACGCATACGGTCCCCCATCACAAGGACGGGTTCATCTGGGATTATGAGCGTGATTTCGACCTGACGCTGACGCAACTGTGGTTCCATCATTGATAGCGACGAAGCAAGCGCAAGGCCCATATCTACAGGGCTTAGCTCTGCTGCACCCTTACGGGCGTATGACTTTAGCTGGCGTGTGATCGCGCTCATCCGTTCGATCAAACCATCGATCCGGCCAAAAGCAGAAAGCGCCTCATCAGGACGGTTGCGATTTAGCAAAAGACGCGCACCAGCCAGATAGGTTTTCATCGCCGCCAAAGGTTGGTTCAACTCGTGACTAACCGCTGCTGACATCTCGCCCAAAGCGGCCAATTTGCTGGATTGTTCCAGCGTCTGTTCCGCCACCGCAAGTGTCTCTTGGACCCTCTCACGTTCGGCAATTTCCCGCTGCAGGCGTAAGTTCAATGCGCGAAGCTCTGCCGATTCACGCTGAAACAACGCCATACGAAACGCGGTACGACGGCTAAGGAAATAGAAGGCCAAGGCCAGCAGAATCGCGAACCCCATAATCTCTAGGGCCAAAACGCCATTCACCCGTTCGCGCACGGAGTTGAAGGTGGTGAATGAAACCATTCGCCAACCCCGAAACGCGATCCGGTTTTCAAGCCGCATCACAGCTTCGCCCTTCATATATGCGTCTGAAGGCAATGCGGTCCAATCAGAGGTGGCACGAATAGCACGTTCAATCGCACTTTGCGGGTCTTCACGCGCCAACGCTTCATCCTCAGTACGTCCACGCCAGCGCGGCTCCGTCGCCAAGATGATGGCGCCCTCGCTGTCTGTGACGATCAATGCATCCGAAATTCCGGCCCAAGCCCGCTCAAACTTCTGCAAGTCCACTTCGACAGAAATAACGCCAAGAACCTGACCCGCGGATTGCACACGGCGAGAGTAGGTAAAAACAAATCCGCCCGCCTCGCGCGGCTCAGCAGTAAAGATGGTGCCCTGCCCGCGTAAAGCATTCACAAAATGCGCCGCGCTGCGGCTGCTTTGCCCCAAACGGTTCCGATCAGTAGCCGCAACTGTCCGCCCATCACTGTCATGCAGAACCAATGATGCAGCCCCGATTTCCTCAACAAACGAAATCAATCGCTGTGTCGACTGGGAATAATCGCCAGAATTCAGCGCACCTATCAATGTGGGGTCACGCGCCAACAATTGTGGAACAATAGCGTTTTGGCGCAACTCGGACAACAGGTTGCCAGAATACAGGGCAAGACGCAGTTCAGCGCGATTTCGAGTGGTTTCAGTAAAACGATCGGTCAAAAACCGATTGGTGACAGAGATCGTGACCACTGCAAGTATCAACAACAACACCAATGAAAGCCGGACACGCCAGCTCATCGCTTTGTTATGCTTGAAATCAGGCTCTTTCTTCATCGCGCCAACCTAGACTGAAGGTTGGCGCGGCTCAAGTCACGCAGGTGTTAGAACGCCAGACAATGCGCGGAACAGCGCCTGTCCGTCGGTGCCGCCGTGGCCCGCATCAGCTGCGCGCTCAGGGTGTGGCATCATGCCAAGGACGCGTTTGTTGGCAGATAGAATGCCCGCAATGTCGCCTTTGGCCCCGTTTGGGTTGTCTGTGTACGTAAATGCAACGCGATCCTCGCCTTGCAAACGCGCGATTGTCTCGTCGTCTGCAAAGTAATTGCCGTCGTGGTGCGCAATTGGAATGTCGATGACATCGCCAACAGAATACCCTTCGGTATAGGCACATTGCGAGGTCACAACATTCAAGCCAACTGTCTTACAGATGTATTTAAGGCCCGCATTGCGCAGCAAAGCGCCGGGTAAAACACCCGTTTCAGCAAGAACCTGAAAACCGTTGCAGATACCAATGGCATAGCCACCACGATCTGCGTGGGCTTTCACCTCATTGCAAATCGGTGAGTTGGCAGCGATTGCGCCGCAACGCAGATAGTCGCCGAAGGAAAAACCACCCGGAACACCAACAATATCAACGCCGTCTGGCAGTTTGGTGTCTTTGTGCCAAACCATAGACACTTTGGCACCCGCCGCTTCAAAAGCTACCGCAAGGTCGCGGTCACAGTTAGATCCAGGAAAAACAACGACCGCTGCGTGCATCAGGACATCTCCACCGTGTAGGATTCAATAACCATGTTAGAGAGCAGCTTTTCGCACATCTCGTTCACAGTGGCTTCTGTTGTGCCGTCGGCAAGATCAAGTTCAATGACTTTGCCCTGACGAACGCCGTTCACGCCGTCAAAACCCATTGCACCCAAAGCATGACGTACCGCTTCACCTTGCGGATCCAACACACCATTCTTCAACATTACATGTACTCGAGCTTTCATAGCGCCATCGCCTCTATCTTCTTAGTTTGATCAAATTCGAAAACCGACCCAGATCAGTTGACCAGGGTTGGTTTTGTCGGTGTTGTGGATGTTTTAGGCATAACGCCCAAACGGTTGGCCACTTCGGTATATGCATCTGCAAGGCTACCCAGATCGCGGCGGAACACATCTTTGTCTAGCTTGCGGCCTGTTTCCATGTCCCACAAACGACAGCTGTCTGGGCTGATTTCATCTGCAACGATCAAACGCTGGAAGTCGCCGTCATAAACGCGACCTACTTCGATTTTAAAGTCGACCAGTTTGATACCAACAGCAAACATCACGCCAGACATGAAGTCATTTACCCGTAGCGCAAGGCTTAGGATGTCTTCCATGTCTTGCTGGCTGGCCCAACCAAAGGCCGCGATGTGCTCTTCAGAGACCAACGGATCGCCAAGGCTGTCATCTTTATAGCAATACTCAACGATTGGACGCGGCAATTGCGTGCCCTCATCAATGCCCAAACGCTTAGACATAGTGCCCGCCGCGTAGTTACGCACGATGATCTCAAGTGGCACAATCTCGCAAGACTTGCACAATTGCTCACGCATGTTCAGGCGTTTGATAAAGTGGTTTGGAACTCCAATTTGGGTCAAACCCTTCATGAAGTACTCAGACAGCATGTTGTTCAGAACACCCTTGCCGTCGATGACGTCTTTTTTCTCTGCGTTAAAGGCAGTGGCGTCATCCTTAAAGTACTGGACAATCGTACCAGGCTCTGGACCTTCATATAAGATCTTTGCTTTGCCTTCGTAAATTTTATTGCGCCGGGCCATGGGCGTCCTTTCAGTATAGGATAGGGTCCGAGTCCCTCTCAGTTGTGGCTCTCTTAAGGCATGCAGGTGAGCGTCGCAAGCAACGGACTTCGCAAAGCTAACCCCAGGACAGACAGAGAGGGTGAATTGATGAAATAAATTGCGCCATGAGTTGTGCAAAAGAGACCTCATATTGACAAGATACACTGGATTTACGAAACGGCTGATCGACACAGCTTAACTAAAAATATCAATACAAACCTTTGAGTTTCCAGCTAAGAACCATGAATACCGGCATTCAGTTAATCACATGGTCACGCACCCAAAATAATCTATGTGAGGGGTTATAGTGGGTGAGATTAAGATGACGCATCGAGTCAAAGCACGAAATATTGGTCAGGTGTTGCTCAGGGCAATTTTGCCGCTGAGTATCCTTTCGGTCTGCCTGTATTTGTTGTCACCGCATCTGACACGCAATTTGATGCTGGAATTTCCAAAGCAATTGGCACAGATCCACTGGTCTGCTTGGTCTGCGGCCTCTCTATTGACGCTCATCAGCCTGTGGACTGTGGGACGTTATGATGGCGTAGCCCACCAACACTTCGCAACACGGGTACCACAAGGACAGGCCCGCATCGCTGGAACCTTTTCAATTGCGATCGCCCAAACACTAGGGTTCGGGTTGTTCACTGGCGCATTGGTGCGGTGGCGGTTGTTGCGCGATGTTTCGTTCGGCATGGCGCTTAAACTGTCCGCCTTTGTTTCGGTCTCATTTATGTTGTGTTTGGCTGTTGTCACCGCACTTGTTTGCGTCCTGTTGCCTTCTCCCGATTGGACCTTTGCCCCAGCAATGTTGGTTTTACTGACATTGCCAATTGGCATCGCGGTCATGTTTCGTTGGCCAAACCTGACCATTGGCCGTTTCATCTTCCGGTTCCCCAACCTTTCATGCAGCTTTGCTATTTTAAGCTGGACCTTGGTCGATACGGTCGCGATGGCTGGTGTTATCTACGTCTTACTTCCCAGCAGCGCCGAAATCTCATTCATCGCGTTCCTACCCATATTCCTGTTGGCACTGGGCACCGCCCTCCTCTCAACAACGCCCGGCGGCGTTGGGCCGTTTGAATTGATGATGCTGGGATTACTGCCACAGATTCCCGCCAGCGAGGTATTGGGCAGTATCGTAGCTTTCCGCATTGTCTATTATGCAATCCCTGCCCTGTGCAGTCTCCTTGCCCTAATCCGTCCCTTCAGATCTGGCGCGGGCGAACATCCAATGGCAGCCATACATCCAACCGAAAGCAACCAAGCAGAGGTTCAGATCATCGCCCAAAACGGCGGGCGTATTTTACCCACTTTGGACGGTCTCAGCGCCATCTGGCCAACCAGCCAAACCATAACTGCGCTGTTTAACCCAATATCCGGCAGCATGGACGCCACGCTAACCGCGTTAAAAACTGAAGCAGCCAGTTTGGGTAAAATCCCGCTTGTTTATAAATGTAACAGCCGCAATGCCGCTGCACTGCGTCGCCACCACTGGTCCATCATGCACATGTCAGATGATGCCATGATCGCCCCACAGCACTTTGCGCTCAACACACCAGCCCTGCGCACATTGCGGCGCAAACTACGGGCGGCCACGAAAAGTGGTATTTTAATCCATACAGATAAGATCACGGATTGGCCGACACTTCACCAGATCGACCAGGATTGGCAAAATACACATGGCGCTGCACGTGGCGGTACAATGGGACGTTTTGAAATCGGGTATCTATCCACTCACTTCATAGCACGCGCCGAACATCACGGCCGCCTATGTGCCTTTGTCACCTTTCAGAAAAGCGGCAATGAATGGTGCTTAGATGTCATGCGCCACACATCAGAAATGCCCGACGGCACCATGCACGCTCTTGTCCACAGCGCAATTACAGCGGCAAAAGAATTGGGGATCGAACGCCTTAGCCTTGCCGCAACACCCGCCTGTCCTGACCCAAGCAGCCGTTTTTTCCGTTGGTCTGCGCGGCGCGCGGTTTCCAAGGCTGGTGGTACAGGCCTGCGCCAATTCAAATCTACCTTCGCCCCAAAATGGGAACCACACTACGCCGCGGCACAAACCCCTTTGTCTATGGCCATTGGACTAGCAGATATCACTCGTGAAGTGCACAATCCCAACAAGATCACGGCCGCAGAACCGCGAAAAATTCATAATTTTGATGAATATTATGAACTGGCCTCAAAACAGGCCTCATGACACAGCACGTATAAATCAATGTGCAGGACATGAACCATGACAAATATTCTAATCCAACTCCTTGAAGAAAAAGGTGTTTTATTGGCCGACGGTGCCACAGGCACAAACCTATTCAACATGGGTCTTATGTCTGGCGATGCGCCAGAGATGTGGAATACGGACGAACCTGCAAAAATCCGCAAATTGTACAGCGGCGCGGTTGATGCCGGCAGCGATATTTTCCTGACCAATTCCTTTGGTGCCAATGCTTCGCGCTTGCGTCTGCACGGTGCCGAAAAACGAGCTCATGAACTGAGCCGCGTATCGGCCGAAATTGCACGCGACATTGCCGATCAGGCAGGCCGAAAAGTCATCGTTGCAGGCTCGGTCGGCCCAACTGGTGAAATCATGGAACCTGTTGGTGAACTCACACACGCCCTTGCGGTTGAGATGTTTCACGAAACCGCCGACGGCTTAAAGGCAGGTGGCGCGGATGTGGCATGGGTTGAAACCATTTCTGCCCCCGAAGAATATCGCGCAGCCGCCGAAGGCTTTGCTTTGGCCGGTATCGATTTCGTTGGCACCATGAGTTTTGATACCGCAGGACGTACCATGATGGGCATGACCAGTGCGGATATGGTCAAAATGGTCGATGAGATCACAAACACGCCACTCGCTTTTGGCGCAAACTGTGGCACCGGTTCGTCGGATCTGTTGCGCACTGTTCTGGGTTTTGCGTCCCAAGGCAGCAACGTTCCAATCGTCGCAAAGGGCAATGCTGGTATCCCGAAATATGTTGAGGGCCACATTCACTACGACGGCACACCAGAACTGATGGCCGATTATGCTGTGATGGCACGCGCCTGTGGTGCCAAAATCATCGGAGGGTGCTGTGGCACGATGCCAAACCACCTGCGCGCAATGCGCGAAGCTTTGGACACACGCACAATGGCTGAGGCCCCTAGCCTTGATGAAATCGTCGCAAAACTGGGGGCGTTTTCGTCTGCAACAGACGGAACTGGTGACAACGAACCAGGCCCACGCAGAACACGCCGCAGCCGTCAAAAAGCTAACTAAGGTCGCATAAAGACAACCGCTGTTCGCTCCGTCAAACGGGCGGACAGCAACATCGAAGAGGCAATGTTCGTAAATCTGCGCCATCTTCATGAAAATAATGACAGAAAACGGGCCAACACTGGTCCAGTTTATTGTTTAAATTTCCAGTTATTCCTGTCAAAAACACTCTTAAATGCAAGCGTGAGGTCGCGCACAGCATCGCCAATGTCGCAAAATGAAAAGTCACGCTGCGACATTCTGACAAAACTGAATCAACGATGGGGCCCGCCCCTACCTTTTGCAAAGGACACTTACATGTCAGACGACGCAGATATCATCCTAGCTGAACTGGACGACGAAGAACTGGTTCAACAGATGTTTGACGACCTTTACGACGGCCTCAAAGAAGAGATCGAAGAAGGTGTGAACATCCTGCTTTCAAGAGATTGGGCACCTTATGACGTTCTGACCAAAGCACTGGTTGGCGGCATGACAATTGTTGGCGCCGATTTCCGCGATGGTATCTTGTTCGTACCAGAGGTTCTGTTGGCCGCAAATGCTATGAAGGGTGGCATGTTCATCCTCAAGCCATTGTTGGCTGAAACAGGCGCGCCGCGCGTCGGTAAGATGGTCATCGGCACCGTCAAAGGCGACATCCACGATATTGGCAAAAACCTTGTTGGTATGATGATGGAAGGCGCCGGCTTTGAAGTTGTCGACCTTGGCATCAACAACGCTGTCGAGGCCTACCTTGAAGCGATGGAAGAGGAAGGCCCTGATATCCTTGGTATGTCTGCCCTACTCACCACCACGATGCCGTATATGAAAGTCGTGATCGACACGATGATCGAACAAGGTATTCGCGATGACTACGTTGTCCTTGTTGGCGGCGCACCGCTAAACGAAGAGTTCGGCAAAGCCATTGGCGCAGACGCCTATTGCCGTGACGCAGCCGTAGCTGTTGAAACCGCAAAAGAATTTATGGACCGCAAGCACAACCAAATGTCCGCTTAGGTCCAAGACCAACTTCTAGATTTGGGCCTGTTGCGATGTAGATCGCGGCAGGCCTTTTTCGTAAGGTAATACTATGACCCAAATCAGTGATGCAGAACTGACAGAAAATGGACTAACGGAAATGGCCGCTGGCCGTATCCTTTTGATTGCTTGCGGTGCATTGGCGCGCGAAATCTTGGACCTGAAAAAGGCCAATGGCTGGGATCATATGGATCTGACCTGTTTACCTGCCAAGCTGCACCTTTACCCCGAAAAAATCACTAAGGCTGTGACCGAAGCGGTGGCCAAACATCGCGCATCATACGACGAAATCTTTGTGGTTTACGCTGATTGCGGGACCGGTGGATTGCTACAAACCGCCTGTGATGACATGGGTGTACAGATGGTGGCAGGTCCACACTGTTACAGTTTTTTCGAGGGAAATGAACGGTTTGCAGACATAAGTGAAAGTGAATTCACTGCCTTTTACCTCACTGACTTTTTGGTCCGCCAGTTTGAGGCCTTCATCATCAAACCAATGGGCTTAGATCGCCACCCAGAGCTGCGCGACATGTATTTTGGGAACTATGAAAAACTGGTCTATCAGGCCCAAACAAACGATCCCGCCCTAACGGAAAAGGCCAAAGCCGCCGCTGAAACCCTTGGGCTCGCGTTTGAACGCCGCCTCACAGGATACGGTGATCTGGAAGTAACGCTAAAGGCGCTTTAACTGGCCGAAGCGACCAGACGAATACGCTCAATCATCGCGCGAACGCCGTTAGAACGCTGCGCTGACAAATGATCGTTTAGCCCAAGGCGTGCCATTTCGCCGTGTGCATCCACGGCCAAAACTTCTTCCAAGATCAAACCGTTGTATAGCTTGCGCAATACCGCAACCAAGCCGCGCACGATCATCGCATCGCTTTCGCCATCAAAGGTAAATACGCCGTCAGCGACCGTTGGGTGCAACCACACTTGGCTGGCGCATCCGTCCACTTTGGTGGCAGGTGCCTTCAGCGCATCAGGCAAAGGATCCATCGCTTTGCCCATATCAATCACAAACCGATAGCGATCTTCCCAGTCTTCTAGGAATTCAAAATCTTCAACGATCTCTTCAAAGTCAGGACTGGCCATCGCACCCTCATCTACTGTGTAGCTGACAGGTAGTGCGCACCTCCCAAAAGGTCCACACCCTTTTCGCGCCGCACTCTTTTCAAAACCACTGCGATAGGCTACCAAACATGTAAACAACATTGCGGGCAGCCTTATGCGTATTTTGACAACGACAGTTCTGATTTCGGCTTTGGCACTTGGTGCATGTGGCACAATCCGCGACAGTGTCGTAAATCCCGTGAACTGGTTTGGCAAAGGTCGCTCATCCAATTCGGCTGCAGAGCAATCATCAAACACCAACCCATTGATTCAGGAATCAAAACGGGGGTTGTTCCAAAGCAAAGACCGCGAGGTTGTCTATCTTGGAAAGCCAATCGACCAAGTGACCAATCTGGTCATCGAACGCGTTCCAGGTGGTGCCGTTATTCGCGCAACGGGCCTGACCGCAGTTCAAGGCGTATACCTAGTGCAGCTTACGCCAGCGACAGAAGACGAAGCACCGGTCAACGGTGTTCTAACCTATCGCTTGGAAGGTGTGCGCCCAGAGTTCAACGAAGGCGTTGGCTCAACACACACGCGCACAGTCGTTGCGGCACGTGCTTTGACGGATCAAGAGCTGGCAGGTGTGCGTAGCATTCGTGTTGAAGGTGCGCGCAACGCACAAACATCGCGCCGTCGCTGATTACGAATTAGTTTCAAAGGCTGAAACGGGTAAGATCAATCGATCTTGACCCAATCAGTCGAGTGGAACAACTTTTACGTCATTTCCAACAGCCGCCAATGCGATCTTGCCTTCGCACAGGCGCAAGGCATCTTCGCCAAACACTTCTGCACGCCAGCCAGACACAGCGGCAACATCGCGCATACCGCCCGCCATCGCATCCAAATCGGCAGCCGAGGCGATCAACTTGGCCGCAACACCGGCACTTTCAGTTTTGGCTTTTAAAAGCACACGCAGCAAATCAGCCAAGGCTGGGTTTACTTGCAGCTTCTCACGCCCACCCACAGGCTTTGGCGCACGATCTGCAGGCATACCAACGCCCTTAACAACAGCCGCTAAAATACCATCAGCAATTTCGCCGCGACGTGCTTCACGTAACAGAAGACGTGAACGGCTTAGGTCTTCCATGGTCTTTGGTTTGTTGCTGGCCAATTCGACCAATGCATCATCCTTGTACACACGGTTGCGCGGAACATTGCGGCTTTGCGCGTATTCTTCGCGAAAAGCAGCCAGCATTTGAACAACGGCCATGAATTTTGCGGTAGATGTGCGGGTCTTAACCCGTTTCCACGCATCAATCGGCTTGATAATATAGGTGTCAGGGTTGGTCAAAATGCCCAACTCTTCTTGGACCCAGTGACTGCGGTTGTTTTCTTCCAATTTCTTGGCAAGGAACTCATAAACCTGACGCAGGTGGGTTACGTCACCAATCGCATAAGTCTTTTGCGCATCGGTCAATGGACGGCGTGACCAATCGGTGAAACGGGATGATTTATCGACCTGCTCACGCGCGATCTTTTTCACCAGCGTCTCATAGCCAACCTGTTCGCCAAAACCACAAACCATCGCGGCCACTTGGGTATCGAACAACGGCTCAGGAAACACCTGTGCATCCACAAAGAAGATTTCGAGATCTTGGCGCGCCGCATGGAATACTTTGACAACAGAGGTGTCGCGGAAAAGCTCATAGAGCGGCTCAAGTGATAGGCCTTCAACCAATGGATCAACCAAAACCGCGTTACTGGCATCTGTGCCGGGCATCGCAAGTTGGATTAGACAAAGTTTGGAATAATAGGTGCGTTCGCGCAGGAACTCTGTGTCGATCGTGACATAGTCATGTTGACGGGCTTGGGTGCAATATTCGGCCAAAGCCTCGGTCGTTGTAATCGTGATCATGCGCTATTTGTCGTCCACAAAGTTAATATTTGAGAACTGGGTACACCATCGCAAAAAGGAATACCAGCATCGCAATCTACAGGTACAGCACCGACGTCATACCGACGCAATACTGACGTAATACAGCAGGGTATAATTTGTGTTCTTGGATCAATATTCGGGCCGCCAAAGTATCAGCGGTATCACCGTCCAAAACGTCAATTTTGGCCTGCCCCCAAATAGGCCCATCATCCAGCAGCGGCGTCACTTCATGGACCGTACAGCCGTGGGTTGTGTCACCCGCTTCCAAAGCGCGCGCATGGGTGTGCAGCCCCTTATATTTAGGCAAAAGCGATGGATGGATGTTCAGCATCTTGCCATGCCACGGGGTCACGAAACCTGCAGTCAGAACCCGCATAAAGCCAGCCAAACAGATCATGTCAGGGGAATGTCGGTCTAACGCTTTGGACAGCTCCGCTTCAAACGCGGCACGGTCTTTGCCAAAAGGACGGTGATCCACAACCTCGGTCGCGATCCCCTGCTCTTTGGCCCATGCAATGCCGCCAGCATCGTGGTTGTTTGAGACAATGACACATGGACGCGCAGGGTGATCCCCCTGCATGTCCTGCACCAATGCCTTCATATTTGATCCCCCTCCGGAGACAAATATAGCAACCCGTTTTGTCACAGAAGCGAGCCCTTATAAGAGACGCCTTCGCCCTTATTAATATGGCCCATTTCAACAACACCGTGTCCTGCATCCGTGAATGCAGCACTTGCTGTTTCAACCTTATCTGCAGGAACAACAGCAATCATGCCAATGCCGCAGTTAAAGGTTTTAAGCAATTCAGCTTCTTCCATGCCACCCTGTGCAGCCAACCATTTGAAAACTGCAGGCAGTTCCCAAGCATCCAAGTTGATGTCGGCGCCCATGCCCTCTGTCAGGACACGTGGGAGGTTTTCAGTCAGGCCACCACCGGTGATATGGGCCAGTGCATTCACGTCATTCATCGCAGCAACCGCGCCTTTGACGTACAAGGTTGTTGGGGCCAACAAGGCCTCGCCCAACGTTCCCTCAGCCCAAGGGCAATCATCGCCCCATGCTAGGCCAGAATGCTCAACCAATTTGCGAACCAATGAGTAACCGTTTGAGTGCACACCAGAAGACGTTAGGCCCAAGAGCACATCACCCTCGGCAACGTCCTTGGGAAGCTCAGCGCCACGTTCCATCGCACCAACTGAGAAACCAGCAAGATCGAAATCGCCCGCAGGATACATCCCCGGCATTTCAGCAGTTTCGCCACCAATCAATGCGCAACCAGATAGCTCACATCCCTTGGCAATACCTTCGATAATGCGGGTCGCTTGGTCCAGCTCTAGCTTGCCGGTCGCGAAATAATCTAGGAAAAACAATGGTTCTGCACCTTGGCAAACCAGATCGTTGACGCACATGGCGACCAAATCGATACCAACGCCGTCCACGTTGCCCGTATCAATCGCGATCCGCAGCTTGGTACCAACGCCGTCGGTAGCAGCCACTAGGATCGGGTCTTTGTACCCTGCCCCTTTAAGATCGAACATCGCGCCAAAGCCACCCAGCCCGGACATCACACCAGGGCGTGTCGTGCGTTTGGCAGCGGGTTTGATGCGATCAACCAGTTCATTACCCGCATCAATATCGACACCTGCGTCTGCATAGGTGATCCCGTTTTTTTGAGTGCTCATGGGCGTGGCTCCAGCGTTGAAAAAGACTATGGGCGCGAGTTACGACATTGTAGCGATTTGTGCAACGCTAAGGCTTGACCTTAGTGCATACCCCGATTACCCAAAGCCCATGGCGGGCCTGTAGCTCAGTTGGTTAGAGCAGAGCGCTCATAACGCTTTTGTCGTAGGTTCAAGTCCTACCGGGCCTACCATTTTTCGCCATCTTTCCTGATATTACAAATGGTTAGATGGATACGAATCTTGGCAATCCATAGGCCGAAATCCCTTTAATCCGGCACGAAAAGGGCCCATTGTCAGCGGTCGACAAGCTGGCGCATTGGTCAATATTTTTTGTAATTTCGTTCAAGCCAATCATTTAACAATCAACGCGCAATCACAATGTCCGCACGCAAGCCACCCAAACGCTCGCTTTCACCCAATCGCAACACACCACCATGGGCACGTGCGATATCGGTTGCAATCGCTAGCCCAAGGCCAACACTGCCACCCTTGTCCTGATTGCGCGACGGATCAAGCCGCGTGAACGGACGCTGCGCCTCAGCGCGGCGATTTTCAGGAATACCGGGGCCATCGTCATCGACACGCAGACGCAAGAATTTGTCTGTCAACACCATCGAAACTTCGGCCCTTGAGCCATAGCGCACAGCATTTCCAATCAAATTATCCAGCGCACGGCGCATCCCACCAAGACGCAGCATCACAGTGCCTTCGCCCTCGCTGTGCACCAATGACACGTCGCGTCCCGCACGTGCGCAGTCTGCAACAACCTGTTCAATCCATGTTTGGACGACAACCGCTTCAGGTTCCATCGCCTGCCCACCTTTTGAAAACTCAAGGAATGCATCTATCATGCCCTGCATCTCATCGACGTCTTGTTCCAGCGGCTCACGCTCGTCGTCATCAAGCATAGCAAGCGCCAAACGCATACGCGTTAGTGGCGTGCGTAAATCATGACTGACTCCCGACAACATCAACGTTCGCGTTTCAATTTGGCGTTCAATTCGGTTGCGCATATCAACAAAAGCAGTGCCCGCAGACCGCACCTCTGTTGCGCCAGCAGGCGAAAACGGCATGTTCCGGCCACGCCCAAAGGCCTCAGCCGCGGTTGCCAAACGTTTGATTGGGCGCAACTGATTGCGTAAATAGATCAGAGCAATCAGCGTGAAAAGAAATCCATAGAACATCATATTGACGAACAACTGATGGGGTTTGGCCGCCGAAATACGGCTGCGATCGAAAATAACTTCTTTGGCTTGTCCGTCTACATCCGCAACCAAACGCACGACATCATCGTTATAAAGGTCGATCACTTTGATCTGGGGTAAAATCTTGTTCAGGTTTCGCGTGATAATCACACCCGAAAAGTCATACCAAAGGCGTGTATTAGGCTCCGCCAATACGTCACGTGCAACGTCAGAGACCCGTATATCAAGAACATCTAAGGTTGTTTCTGGCACACCCGACAACACCAGCTCAACTTCGCGCGCGACAGTTGTGGACATCTGCATCGTGACGCCTTCAAAGTGGCGCTGCATGAAGACGACCGTAACAACCAGCTGCAAGACAACAACAGGCAGCAAAAGGATCATTGCGGCGCGTCCATACAAACTGCGCGGCATATATTGTTTGAGCCACTTAAAGAACATAACTAAACCATACGCATCTCAAGCCCCAAGCGAAAGACCCATCCCATGACGCCACCAGATGATTTTGATCCCCAAGTGGGCGTTGCTGAGACACTTGAACACGGGGTGCGCCGTATTGTTGCCCCCAACCCCTCCCCGATGACCTATCGTGGAACAAACACCTATCTGATCGGCACAACTGATCTGGCGGTAATTGATCCGGGGCCCGATGACGGCACGCATCTTCAGGCCATTCTGGATGCAGTCGGCCCCAATCAAAAAATTACACATATTATAGTGACCCACACACACCTTGATCACTCTCCACTTGCGCGCGCGCTGGCCGAATCTACAGGTGCGCCCGTCATCGCATTCGGAGATGCCACCGCCGGACGCAGCGAGGCGATGGTCAAACTTGCTGAAACAGGTATGGTTGGCGGCGGTGAAGGAATCGACCACAATTTCAAACCAGATAACATTGTGGAAGACGGCGACTACATTAACGGTAGTGATTGGCAGCTTGAGGTGATCCATACACCCGGTCACATCGGGAACCACATCTGTCTGGGATGGAAAGACCTGTGTTTTACAGCCGATCACGTGATGGGTTGGGCCAGCTCACTAGTGTCGCCACCAGATGGGGACCTGACCGACTTCATGGAATCTTGTGCAAAATTGGAAGATCACGATTGGCGTGTGTTTTATCCGGGCCACGGTGGTCCTGTCGAAGACCCCGCTGAGCGACTTGATTGGTTGATAGAGCATCGCCTCAACCGCGAGGCATCCATTCTAGAGCTGCTAGAAGACGCACCCGCCACCGCGCAAGAGTTAGCCAAGGCCATTTACACCGAAACGCCACCCGCCTTGCTGGGTGCCGCCACACGCAACGTCCTTGCGCATCTTATTGATTTGGTAGGACAATCCGAAGTTTCTGCCCTTGGAAAACTATCCGAAGACACCCAATTCATTCGATTATAACGTCGAAGCCAAATTATTTTCGAAAAATGCGAAAAAGCCTCTGGACGAGGCAAAACACCCTCGCTATATCACCCATACCATTCCCGCGTAGCTCAGTGGTAGAGCAGTTGACTGTTAATCAATTTGTCGTAGGTTCGACCCCTACCGCGGGAGCCAATCACACCGTAAGGTTTTGATTGATTTCAAAAATCCCATTCCGAGAAATCGGATGGGATTTTTTTGTTGTGCAAGCCTTTGCACAATTACCCCGACGCTTTACGCGACACCTTCCATTCTACAAAGGCCAATTGGCCATTCCGCACCTCTACGTCAAACCTCTCAAAACCAGATTTTTGCCCACAAGCGATCCATTAATCGATCAACGCCAAATTGACATCTAAACACAAACATATGACGTTACACCCAATCAAATAAGAGACCGCAGCGAAATGCTATTGGACATCAACCTACCCTTGATACTTGTTGCGGCCTTTGTTGCTGGTGCCAGCCCAGGCCCTGCAACGCTTGCCATTGCTGGCACCTCAATGGCCTCAGGCAGGACATCAGGATTGGCTTTGGCTTCGGGGATAACAGCTGGCTCGCTGATATGGTCGATTTCAGCAGCACTTGGTCTGGGCGCAATCATGCTCGCCAATGCAATGCAGCCCGCCCAAGAACTCGATACGGGGATGTTCATTACCAAACTTGAGCAGACTACGCTTCATCTACTAACCAGCAAGCCCCTCCAGCAACGGCGCGCATGGGGGAATGTAGAGATTTTGGCCTATTGGGGTGAGGGATTGTGGGAAAAAGCCATTTCAAAAAAACTTTAAGAGTTCGAATGTCAGCGCGCCTCAAAGCCGCAAAGAAAAAAGACACACATTTCAGCTTGCCTCGCGTTGAAATCTTAAACTTCCGGCCACTTTTGGTTGCAAAACCTTCTTCAACTATCATTTGCAGAACTTTATGAACGGCTTGATAGGAATAGGCGGTCTCGTCAACCAATTGCGAAATGGTCCACTCTGCCCCCTTCGGTCCCATCACGTCCATTGCAGTTAGGACCGTTCGGAAGGCGATTGAGTACGGAATGCGACGCGTGCATCGGTCCAGTTCCATGAAGAATTCAGACAACTTGCGATAAGGGTGTCGCCCCGCATATTTAGTACTAAAGAACCGCTTGATGTAATATCGATCTTCGGGTGCAATGCCTCGGTAGAATTGCTCGGTCAACTGATAGGCCCGCCTCCTTCCTTCCTGCGTCAACTCAATTCCCTCATCCGTCCAAGTGAAATGGCTAGCCGCGAATTTCTTTAGGTGATCACGAATCGAAGCGCGATCTAGGCTTGTTGCTTCTGACAGCGCGCTTATCGTCCAAGGCGCACCAGCCTTCAGCCATAATCTTGTATAAATAATTGTGGTCGTTTGAGGAACCTTGGAAACATTTACGGCCCGAACAACCGCGACAGCCATCCGTTCAATCCATTTACGCTTCTCGTTTTTCATATCTTGGCGCAATCGCTAATTGTATTAAGCTGAACGTGAGCAAGAATTGGGCAAAGAAGTCAACGCTCGAACCCAGTGTAATTCCTGTGTATTGTAAGCCCAAGACGTTCAAACATGCTCAATACAGCCCTTAAGGTTCAAAAATGCAAAATACCAAACCCAACGAACCAGCCACCAAAGCTGTGATGAGCCCCGAAAAACATGCGCGTAACCACTTGAAAAAAATTGCTAAATTGGGGGAACCAATCACGTATCAAGCCCTTGCAAAAGCGTTAAACCTAATGCCCCCACATACAATTCATCAACTAACAATCACGCTTGAAAAACTGATCGAAGAAGACGCAAAATCAGGCCACCCATTGATCGCGTCACTAGTGATCAGCAAAGCACGCGGCGGATTACCCGCACCTGGTTTCTTCGATTGCGTAGAAAGGGTTGGCTTACTGCCCCCAGCGTCAACCTCCGCAGAGGTTCAAGACTTTTACAGCACAGAGTTTGACAGAGCGGTTTCGTTCTGGGGCGCTTAAGGATCTCGCGTGCCTGCCAATTGTCTGACCTAAGGTCCGACACAAAGTATCTATCCACCAGATATCCGACGAAATTTGGCTAATAAGGCAACCCAATGTAATTTTCTGCCAACTCGCGGCGGGCAGTTTCCGATTGCGAAAGCTGTGACAGCGTTGCTTTGCGCATTTGCGCGGCAAAGCTGTCTTCACCTTCAAACTGGTGCAACATCGTTGTCATTTGCCAACTGAAACGCATCGCTTTCCAGATTCTTGCAAGGGCGCGTTCCGAATAAGCATCGATGCCCGAAGCGTCCCCTTTTTGCAGGACATCAATCAAGCCTTGGTACAAGTAAAACACATCTGACACAGCAAGGTTCAAACCCTTGGCACCTGTTGGCGGCACAATATGGGCAGCATCGCCAACAAGAAACAAGCGGCCCCAACGCAACGGTTCACTCACAAATGAACGCAACGGCGCAATCGATTTCTCAATCGACGGGCCTGTTACCATCGAACTGCTGATATCATAGGGTAAGCATGTTTTCACTTTCTCCCAGAACCGCTCATCACTCCAATCCTCAACCTTATCCACCAATGGAACCTGTACATAATAGCGACTTAAGTTTGCATTCCGCATAGATGCCAGCGCAAACCCGTTGCATGAATTTGCATAGATCAATTCATGATTGGCAGGCGGCGTCCGAGACAGCACGCCTAGCCATCCAAACGGATAGACACGTTCAAATGCGCGCCGCTTTTCTTCTGGTATAGTAGTCCGGCTGACACCATGAAAGCCATCACACCCTGCAACATAGCTGCAATCTAACCGTTGCCTCACACCATCTTTGGTGAACTCAACATAGGGTGCATCGCTGTCAGCATCGTTGATCACAACATCGCTAACATCGTGCAGTACACTAGCCCCTATCGCATCTTGGGCATTATATAGGTCGGCCGTCACCTCGGTTTGCCCGTAGACCATAACCTGTTTTCCAGTCAGCTCTTTGAAATTAATCCGAACCATCAGGTCATCATCTGTCAGATAGCATCCAACGTGTGGGATACCCTCACGATCTAAGCGATCGCCAACACCGGCTTCATGCAACATCTGTACAGTACCCGTTTCAAGAACACCTGCCCTAATGCGTCCCTCGACATGCGCACGGCTTGAACGCTCCAATATCACTGTCGCGACACCTGCTTTGTTCAAAAGCTGTGACAACAGCAATCCAGATGGCCCGCCGCCAATGATCGCAACTTGAGTTTTCATGTTCAGAACCTATTCAACGCCTTTTCCTAAAGCGTAACAGGGCAAACGCTTCCTTTGAATGGACGCGCCGTGCAATGACTGGTAACATTCGTGCATGATTGAAACACCCAACTTCACCCTGCTGGGCGAGACAACGCACTTCCCAGACGTGGTGCATTGTGAAACCTTTCTTGCGCGTGCACCCACACACAAATGGATAATACCAACACATCGACACGCCCAAATGGCTCAGTTGTTCGAGATAACAAGTGGAACCGTTTTGGCAAAAATCGATGATGCAACGATAAATCTTTCGGACGGTGATTTTCTATATGTACCGGCACAATGCGTGCATGGCTTTGACGTTGCTCCGCATACTGATGGAAAGATCATGTCATTCCCCCAACCCATTCTCACATCGATTGGCCCAACTTCAAACGCCCTACCCTCTGCCTTGGATCAGTTCTTTTCAGGCAAAGTAATGCCGCAGCTCGCCAGCCTCACCAACACATTGTCTGAGACCCTGAACACTTCACAAATGTTTCGCCAACAAATTGCAGTTGGATTGGCCCATGCTGTTCTCGGGACGATCGCCAGCTTGGCCCCTAGCACTCAATTCATGCCCTCCGATCCACGGCTTGCAGACTTTGATGCATTCATTCTGCAACATCAAAAATTGGGATTAAGCGCAACTGACTACGCCGCACTCCTTGGCGTTAGTACCGGGCATCTTAGTAGGTTATGCCGCGAGGCCACCGGTCGCGGCGCTGGTGCATACATTGAACGGTCGACGATGAATGAGGCCTGTCGTCTATTGGCATTCACACGAATGCCCGTTGCAGAGGTCGGTTACCAGTTTGGTTACAGCGACCCATCATACTTTTCTAAAAGGTTCCGTGCTGCGCGTGGCCAAACGCCAACGCAATATCGCACTGCATTCGCGAGCTGACGTCGTGACTTACGAATTTTGCATTAAAACGCGTAGGCAGCGCTTGAGTGTCTGAACATCATCCCCTCCCAGCCGCTCTTGTAACTTTCGATCAAATTGCGCCGCAGCCATACTAAGATCGTCATAAGCCGCCCTGCCTGCTGCGGTCAGGCTAAGCAATGCGTGGCGTCGATCTTTAGCCACCTCTTCACGGACCACAAACCGCTTGTCTTCAAGAGCAGACACCCCTCGGCTGGCTTTGGTCTTGTGTATATGAGCACGATCGCAAATCTGCTTTGCAGTTAGGTCACCGTACTGCCCCAAATGAAATAGGATACGCCACTCGGTCTGCAACATACCGTATCGGTCTTTATATGTTGGGCTAAAGGCCGCGCCTTGGGCGTCCGCCGCTTGATTTAGGAGGTACGGCAAAAAGTTAGACAAATCCATTTCAATAGACGTCGGCATTGCAAATCTCGCCTTGTTAGTTACATTTTCAACTAATATTGCTTTACTAGCATTCGAGGGCAACCCATGACAACAAAACCAGACACCCAAGTCGACCAAACCCAACTGCGATATATGTCTGGTTGGGGGAATGATTTCGAAACTGAAGCGTTGCCAGACGCCCTGCCCCAAGGCATGAATTCACCACAGAAGGTGAATTACGGCCTGTACGGCGAACAGCTCTCAGGTACTGCATTCACCCAGCCATCGCCCGAACGCACATGGTGCTACCGTATTCGTCCATCCGTTAAACACACCCACCGTTTTTCGAAAATCAACTTACCTTATTGGAAAACCGCGCCCCATATTGTTGAAGATGTGACTTCCCTTGGACAGTACCGTTGGGACGCACTTGAGGCCAAAAATGAAGGCCTGACCTGGCTTACTGGTATGCGCACGATGACCACTGCGGGTGACGTGAACATTCAAACGGGCATGGCCAATCACATCTACCTTGTCTCCGAAAGCATGGTGGACAGTTACTTCTATTCGGCAGACTCTGAGATGCTCATTGTCCCTCAAGAAGGTAAATTGCGTTTCGCGACTGAGTTGGGGGTAATAGATATCGAACCACAAGAGATCGCTATCATTCCGCGCGGGTTAGTTTACCGCGTCGAAGTTCTAGAAAGCCCTGCGCGAGGGTTTGTTTGCGAAAACTATGGGCAGAAATTCAATCTACCAGACCGCGGACCCATTGGGGCCAATTGCCTTGCCAATCCACGTGACTTCAAAACACCAGTAGCAGCCTTGGAGGATCGTGAGGTTCCATCCACTGTAACCGTTAAATGGTGTGGACAATTTCATGAAACTAAAATCGGGCACTCTCCACTGGATGTTATTGCTTGGCACGGCAACTATGCCCCTTGTAAATACGACCTAAAGACATTCTGCCCAGTCGGTGCCATTCTGTTTGATCACCCTGACCCATCCATCTTCACCGTGCTGACCGCACCTTCGGGGCAAGCCGGAACAGCCAACAT